>NZ_JBEZIB010000031.1:0-111828 GCF_040650855.1 Streptomyces sp. NPDC048606
GTGACCTGTTGGAGTTGCTCGTGCAGGACGCGGAGCCGGTGGTCGGTCAGCCGGCCGACGGCCGTCTCGGGGTCGGCGGCGTAGATCCCGGCGCGTCGTTCCCGGGCCGGGCCGGTCGTCGTGCCCGCCCGTGCTCAGGCCAGACCCAGCGCGAAGACCGTGAAGCCGACCGCCAGCAGACCCGCCGCGGCCCGCCGGACCGCCGAAGGACGCCGCCCCGGCCGCGCCGGATGCTCGAACCGCCGGGTGTGGCGGGCCAGGAGCACCAGCAGCCCCGCGAACACCGGCAGCCACGCCAACCGCGCCCCCAGCCACAGGAACGTCTCGGGCGCCGTCGTCAGGCCCGCCACCTCGCCCGCGAACGAGGCCGGTACGGCCGCGGCGAGCATCGCGCTCTGGTGCCAGCACAGGATCGTCATCGCCGACAGGTTCACCACCACCACCGGAGCCCACAGCGCCGGTCGGGCCAGCAGCGCGCCCAGACGGTCCCGCAGCAGGATCGCCGCCCCCGACTGGGCCGCGGCCAGCGCCAACACCAGCAGCGACGGCGGGTGCGAGTTGGTCCGCGCCTCGCCCGGCACGCCGACCATCGACGCCGGGTAGTGGAACACCAGCAGCAGCGCCGCGAAGAGCACCGACCCGCCCACCAGCAGCAGCCACGCCCCGCGCCGCCCGATCCGCCGCTCGCCCCAGTCCACGCCCAGCTGGTACGCGAACAGCCACCCCGGCAGGACGTTCAGCAGGGACAGCCACGACGGGACCCCGCCGGCCAGGGGGCCGTAGCGCAGGAAGTCCACCACCGCGACCGAGGCGAGCAGCGGAGCCGCCGCCCAACCGCCCAACCGGCGCGAGGCCCGCACGCAGTACGGGGTCAGCGCCGTCACCACCACGTACACCCCGACGAACCACAACGGCTGGACCACCAGCTTCGCCCCGGTCCGCAACGTCGCCTCGGGCACCCCCGCCGCGTACAGCACGGGAGCCGCCAGCGCCCACACCGCCGTCACCCCGAGCACCGGACGCCCCAGCCGGACCACGCGCCCCTTCAGCCAGGCCCCCGTCGATCCGGAACGCCGCCGGTAGGACAACACCGACGCGTGGCCGCCGACCAGGAAGAAGACGCCGAGCATCTGCAACAGCCAGCTCGCCGGGGCGAGCCCGCCGAAGGTCGACAACGGACTGGCGTTGTGCAGCCTGCCCTCGGCGTCGAGCGTGAAACCGCCCAGCATCCAGTGCCCGAGCGGTACGGCGACCAGCGCGAGCGCGCGCAGCCCGTCGAGGGCCCGGTCGCGGTGCGCGGGGGTCTTGCGGTCGATGCGCTCGGCGCCCGCGCGCAGTCGGGTCAGGGTGCTCATCGGACCTCGCCCCCCTCACCCTTCGCGATCGCGGCGAACGCCCCGAGGGACCGGGTGCCGGGCGTGAAGTAGCCGGTGTGGCCCGCGACGTCGGAGGCGGGCACCCGGCGCGCGCCGAAGGCGGCGGAGGTCGGGTCGGCGCCGTGGCCGAGCCCGGCGAACCGTACGTTCGGGACGTCCGCGATCCAGTCGGAGGGGCCGCGGGCCGCCCAGACCCGGGCGCGGGTGTCCAGCCCGGCCGCGCTGCGTGCCCGCATCCCGGGGGAGCCGAACACGACGAGGTCGGTGGCGTCGAGGTGCCGGGCCGCGAGCCCGCAGACCACCGAGCCGTAGCTGTGGCAGAACAGGACCGGATCGGGGGCGCCGACCGCGTCGAGCCCGGCCGTGAACCGGGCCAGTCGCACCGCGCCCGCCTCGGCCAGCCGGCCGGTCGCCGCGTCCACCCCGACCCCCACCGGGGTGGTGTACCCCGTCCACGCCACGACGGCCGTCCCCTCGCCGGCCGCGGCCAGCAACGAGCGGGCCATCCCGGCCGGACCGGTGTGCGGCGCCCGCGCGGCGTCGTGCGTCCCCGCGTCGTTGTCCGAACCCGGCACGATCACCGACACGTGCGCGGCGCGCTCCAGGTCGCCGAAGACCTCCGCCACCTGACCGCGCCCGCGCGGGTCGAAGGCGAGGATCCGCCGTCCCGGAGCGGCGAGCGAGGCGTAGCGCGCCTCCCCCGTGGCGAGGACGGCGATCCGGTTGGCCTCGTACCGCAGGGCGAGGGGAGCACCGTCCAGATTGCCCACCACCGAGGGGTGCGCCAGGAGCAGCTCCCGCCGGGCCGCCGCGTCCAGACCGGCGAAGAACCGGGCCACCTCGTGCGGGTCCGCCCGCTCCGGATCGGGCAGCGCCCGCCCGGCCTGCGTCGCCGCCCGCCAGGCGGCGGCCCCCGGCGGCGGCCCCGTGACCGGTTGCTGCGCGTTCCCCGAGGCCCAGCCCGCCGTCCCCGCCACGACGGCCACCGCCAGCGCGGCCGTGACCATCGTCCTCCCGAAGCGGCGCATGCCCCTTCCCCTCTCCTCGTGACCCGTCCCGTGACGAGGAGGAAGGTAGGAAGAAGGCACCCGCCGGCACGTCGCACCGGGGAGCCAACCCGCATGTCATACCCCGGTAGGGGGTGGAGGAGACGGCGCCCTTTCTCCGGGGTGTCCATGGACCGTCCCCCGTCCGTCCCCCGCCACCCCTGAAGCCCTCCGCCGGGTGGCGGGTGCTCTTTGCGGTGTCTCTGCCCTTGACCGGTCTGTGGGATGAGCCGGTGGGGGGCATCGAGCCAGGTGCGGTGTTCGCCGTCGGCGGTGATGGTCAGGCCGAACCGGCCGGGGCCTGGCTTGCCGGCGAGGTTCCACCACCGGTACGCGGCTTCCACCTCGCTCCACAGGCCTCGGGGCCCGTACTCCCACACCATGAACCGATCCTTGCTGCGGCCGTCCCAGTCGATGGCCGCCCACGCGGCTGCGTCGGTGGTCGCGAGCCACAGCCGGGAGGTGACGCCTTCCACGTCGGGGTTGTCGTGCCAGGTCCACCACACGTCGCCGAGCTGGAGCCCGATTGCGAACTGTGCGGCCCAGTCGTCTCCCGCGACCGCCCACGGGGACAGGGCCGCGGACGACTGCAAGGGGACCCGGAGTCGCGCTGATCTTCGCGATCAGCGCATCCAAGTCCGACCCAGCTCCTCCAGCTCGCCACGCGCCTCGTTCGACAGCGTGGAGATCGCGCCCGACTCTTGTCAGGCGTCGCCTTCAGCGCCTGCTGTACCGCAAGCAGCTCCGCCACCCACGCATCCATGCCCGCCGTCTGAACAAGGATGGGACACCTTCTCGGGGACCAGCCCCGCCTCGTCGGCCAGGTTCGGTCTGCTCGGCGGTCAGACCGAACCCCTGTGCCGTCGAGATCGCCGACTCCCGAGCCGTCGCCGTCTGCTTCCCGCCCCGCTTCGTCCCGCCGCTCCCGCACCTGTGCGAACGGAGACGGGACGTCTACCAACGCAAGGACGGCCAAGGTGTCGCGGGTGGTGCCGTAGACGCGGGCGCGGAACTCCGGATGATCCGCGTCCACGACCTTCGGCACTCGACCGCCACCCTGCTCCTGGAACAAGGCGTCGATCTCGTCGTCATCAAAAAAATTCCTCGGACACGCTCACATCGGAGTCACCGCCAGCGTCTACGCCCACGTCTGACTCCGCCCCCAACGCCACGCCATCGACGCCTCGGGTGCTGCCCTCGGCCAGACCAACGGCCACCCAGACGTTTCGCCCACCAAAGCGTCCGTCCGCTGACGTTGCCGTCGAGTACACCGAAGCCCTGCCAGAAAGCGTCTGGCAGGGCCTCATACGTGTTGGTGTCATCCGTTGAAGTTAGGCCGCCACAAAAGAAGACTCAGATGGAACCCCCTAATTCGACCCGGGATCTGTATCAGGAGACAGGAATTCAAGGGAAGACAGTAGATCTTCTCCAAGCGCCAATCGGCAGGCGATCTCCTCATACCTCACCCAAGCGGAATGATCCACTGGAATAAAATTGGCGACATGAATCCTCAAGAGGAGTCGAAAAGCAAGGTCGGCGGAGGCGGATCGCGCGCAAGTATCGAGCGCATCGCGTAGTTCGGATACCTCGGACCCGAAGTATCTGTGAAATTCACCAGGGACCTGCAGAGGGGTTTTTGTGATGACCTCGCACACCTCATTCGCTACGGCCTGGGAAGACCACGCAGTGTCAACTTCCAGAGGCGCGCAGCCATATATCGCTTTCCATCGCCGACAAGCCCTGCCGATGCGACCCAGAAGGATGCGGCCCGTCTCGTCACCTTGGAAGCGATAATTCCATGAAGTCGACATCGAGAAAAGCATCTCGATCCTGCCATCACTCAAGGAAGAACCAGTCAGTTCGGCGACGTCACGCTCAAGCGCAGCCGCCTCCTTCTGCTGCGCCTCATCGGCGACCAGCGCTTCCCCTACGGAGAGGTAGGAGTAGACAACTTCCTCGACTCCTCCCGTATGAATCCAGTCCTCATGAAATAGGGCAGCCAATCCCGACAAGCCGAAGTCGAAACTAGTGAACCTTTCCATCGCATTCCTCACTTCGGATAAAGCGTCGAGACATAGAAACCACCTGGATGCCCTTTGGCGCGTGTCAACTGTATGAAGTAGCCGTTTCCTGTAGCAGCACTGGACCCATCCGCATAGAACGTAGTGCCCAGAGAATTATTGGCACCAAATCTACCAGAGAAGGTCAACTGCTGCTGTGATCCCCGCAACCATTTATTGATGCGGGTCTGATTGAAAGCTACGGCGTAGTCCGCAACCTGTTGCGCGGCCTGGTGATCGATGAACACACTGTTCTTTCCACCCGGCTTGCTCGCAGCCAGGGAGATTGCTCTGGCGTCCGATATCCCGACGTGTTCGTCAAGAGTGTGAGCCACCCCGGGGAAGCTATTTCCAGCCGTTGTGAGGCACGAGGAGTTGTGAACGAGGACCGGCGTGGCCCCCGCCAGCACATAGTACGTGTGGAGGTCGGCGACGGTGAGGTTGTACGTTGTCGCGGACTGCGTAAACGGCCGATTGTTCGAGATCCTGACGACTTGCCCCTGCTCGGTGACAAGGGTGTTTCCAGCCGCTAGCTCGCTGGCATCAACCCATTCGCCGGCGGAAGGAGACCAGAACGGGTGCCCGCTGGTGGCGGTCAGGTGTTCGATCCCCTCGCCTGTCTCCAGAGTGAGCTCGTTGAGTTGTTTTTCTCCGTCCTGTTGGAACAGGGCTGTCACTGTGGAGGCGCGAGTTTCTCCGGTTTGAGGGTCGGTAGAAAGTACCTGGTCGCCTGTCTCGATATCCTCGATTTTCTTGGTGGAGCCATCTGCCATTTTTACGAGCGTGCCGGCGAGGAAGCAGTTTCCACCCCTTCCGGCGAGGCCGGGCCTCTGGACTCCTCCGGTTTTTCCGTGTCCCCATAGTTCAGCGGCGAATCCGGTGAACTGATAGACGTCTCCTTGGGTATTGACGCCTTGTTCGTCCATCCATCGGTCGTAGTCGCCGCCGTAATCGCATCCGGGCATGCCCGGACCGCCGTCTCCCCAGCAGTCTTCGTCTCCGACCGCCGCTCCGAAGAGTGATGACGCATGGACGACGCTACTGATGGCGCCGTAGAACACCTGATCAACTGCAGTGGAGGTCGAGTAGTCGGGTTTGGGGGGAGCCGGGGGCGGTGGGGCTTTGTACGTGGTCCGGTTTTTGAGTGTGACGCCTGACCCGTTATTTCGGCCCTTCTCCGTCAGCCAGCGGTCGGTCGGACGAACTCCAGGCCCACGGTTGCCGCTGATGTGCTGGGTTCTGGCAAGCTGCGCCCCGCTGTCGTGCCGGTATTCGATTTCCTTGGTGTTGCCGAAGGTTATGGTCCCCTTTGAGCCGCAGTTGTAGAGCGTTCCGCATTCCTCGCTGCGTAGACCGCTGGGGTCGGAACCCATGATGGGGTTGCCTGCGGAGTAGGTGTACCCGTTCATCTGGAGCGGGTCGGTCATGTCGATGATCGGGTCGGCGGAGATGAACCGGCCTGTGGTGGCTTCGTATTCGCGTGCGCCAATGTGGGTGAGGCCGGTGTTGGTGTCGTCGATTCCACTTCCGAGGAAGCCGCGGTTGCCGGGCCAGTTTCCGGGTTGAGCTCCGCGGGGATTTCCGTAGGGGTCGGTTTTGCGGCGGGTGACGGTTTGACCGCCGGCGAGGTCGATGGTGGTGGTGGCGGTGCCGTGGTGGTCGGAGAGCTGGTAGCTGAGCTGGTGATTGTCCGGCTTGCCTCCAGTGCGGCGTACGGTGGTGCCGCCGGGTCCGCTGTAGTAGCGGACGGCGTCCAATGCCAGGCCCGCCTTGTTCACCGTGATCTCGGTGTCACCGAGGTGGAGGGTGCGGCTGCTTCCTGTCTCCTCGATGAGGCGGTTGCCGCCGGCGTCGTAGACGTACGTGCTGTTGTTGTCGAAGCCGAACTGTTGGGGACCGGTCGAGTTGCAGGACCAGAGCTGGAGGTCACTGCCGTCGGCGGCGTTGTTGGGTACATCCACACACTGATTGGTGGCGGGGTTGTTCAGGGACTTGTCGCCGATGCGGTAGACGAACTTCTGCTTGTCGCTGCCGTCGCAGGTGGCCAGCACAAGCTTGGACCCGCTGGTGGTGAGGCACTTGTCCAAGGCTCGGACTGTGTTGCCGGTGAGACGCCACTGCTGGGCTCGGGACTCGTTGCAGGGGTAGATCTGGACGGGGGTGCCGTCTGTGGTGCCACCGCCTTCGACATCGACGCACTTACCGGAGGCTCCGGTGAGTGACACGGCGCCGATGCCGGGGCTGGTGGCGGAGGTGAGTTTGTTCCGGCGGTCCCAGTTCAGGGTCTGGGTGTCCCCGTCGATGCGCCGAGTCTTGGTGTTGCCTGCGGCGTCGTAGGTGTAGTCGGCGACCCAGGTTCCACTCATCCCCGGGTTGCGGGTGGTCTTCTCGGTCTTCGCCAAGGCGTGAGGCTTGATGGTGACGGGTGGTTGGGTTCCGTTGCCGCTGATGGTGACGCCGTACGTGTAGACGGTGTCGTCGTCGAAGGAACTGTTGGTCAGGTCCTTGTTGACGAGTTTGGTGCGGTTACCGACAGCGTCGAACTGGTATTCCTGCCAGAACCCGTCGCCGTCAGGGCCAGCCGTGACATCCGCGAGGCTGGGACCTGCGCAGGCAGAGGTTTTGCCGGTCCAGGCTTTGGTCAGTTGCCCCATCGGGTCGTACGCGAAGCACTGACGATCTTCCCGCCCTCCGGGCTGGCTGTCCGTGATGGCGGTGATGTTGCCGGAGGGGTCGTAGGTGTAGGAGATGTCGCTGATCCGGTTAGGGCCGGTCTCGCGGTCATTGATCCGGTTGACGACCTGTCCGGTGTTCGGGTTGTACTGGGTGGTGGTCCACACTCGGTTCGGAGCGTTTCCCGAGGCTGTGCGCAGGACTTCGCCGAAGGGGCTGTACTTGACGTCGGCGGTGTACCAGGCGAGTCCGGACAGGCTCTGGGGCATGCCGTCCGCGTTGTATCGGGTGATCAGTTTTTCGGCGGCCAGGCCGCCGGGGGTGGCCGGGACGGTACTGGACTGCACCTTGCCCGTGGGTGTGTAGGTGACGCCGGAGGTGTAGGTGCCGGCGAGGCCCTTGGTCGCGGGTGCGTCCGGGATGGTGATCTTGGACCCTGTGGGTCTGTACTCGGCGTCGTAGCCGGTGATCTCGCTCTTGTAGGCAGCTCCTGCCTCGTATCGGTTCGAGGCGACGGGCTGGCCCTTCGCGCCCGGTAGGGAGTCGAAGGTCCAGGAGGCCACCAGGGGGCCGTCGGCCGCGTCGTCTCGGAGTTCCGTGATGCGTCCGAGGGAGTCGTAGGTCGTGTGCTGGGTGCGACCGCTGGCGTCCTGAGCCCAGATCTGCTGGTCGAGGTCGTTGAATCCGAACGAGGCGTTGCCCATGTCCGGGTCGCTGGAGCTGGTCTTGTGGCCGCGGGCGTCGTACCCGTATGTCCACTGGTTCCCTGCGGGGTCGGTGACCTTGGCCAGGTTGCCGCGCATGTCGTAGGAGTAGGTGGTCTTGTTGGACGTGGTGAGGTCGGTTGCGGTGTAGTGGCGGACCTCGGTCGGGCGGTTGAAGGCGTCCGTCCAGCTCTCGACGGCTCTGCTGCCCTTGAGCGGAGTGGTTCCGTCAGGGGACATGCCGGTGCGTGTGCGGGTCCAGTCGCCGCCGTACTCGGTGGAGACCGAGCTCTGCGCGACATCCGCGTGCAGGGTGGTGGCGCGGACTACCCGTCCCAGTCCGTCGTAGGCCGTTTCAGTGGAGTTCGGAACGTGGAAGACGCTTTCCGGGACGAAGATCTTCTTCTCGGGTGCGCTTTCCGCGTAGTAGCTGCCGGTGCTGCGGCGCACCGTGCCGTTCGCGCTGTGGATCGTGTCGGTGATCAAGCGGCCGCCACCGACCGCTTCGCCCTGGGTCTGACGGGGGCGCAGCAGTCCGTCGTAAATCGTGATGCTGGTGTCGTAGGTGCCGTCGTCCTGGAGGGTTTTACTGGTGACGGCCGGTGGCTCGTGCTCGGAGATCTGGTAGCTGAAGGTCGCGGCTGCCTTGTCCGTCGCCGGCTTTTGGGCGGGGCTCCAGACGGCGGTGGTGCGACCGAGGTTGTCGTACGCCGTTGTGGCTTTGCGGCCGTTGGCGTCTGTTGCTTCGATTGCGAGACCGCGGGAAGGGTCGACCTTGACCGTCGAGGCGTGTCCCAGAGCGTTGGTTTTCGTCGTGGAGAACGCGGGGCCGGTTGTGGGTGCGAAGACGGTGGTGGACGCGTTGCCTGCTGCGTTGGTCACCTTCACGGCGCGGCCGAGCGCATCGTATTCGGTGCGGGCGCTGGTCACCCAGCCTGTGCCCGCGCTGTCGAGGGAATCGGCTTGGTAGGGCAACCCCTTCGTCGGAGCCGCGCCGAAGGCGTTCAAGGCGTCGTATGAGGTGCGAGAGTCGGCCAGCGCGATGCCGGTCGAGGACTGCCCGCAGTCTCCGCGGGTCTTGCGAACCCGGTTGGGGAGGCCGATCAGGTTCTTGGCGGGGTTGTGGACGTAGCTGGTGGTCGTGCAGTTCTGCTCGACGGTGCTCCACTGCGAGCCGCTGCCGGTCAGCACTTCAGCCTGCTCTGTGAGGGGCAGACCGTTGGAACTGTCGTAGGTACTGCGGGTGCGGAGCATGCGGGACTTGCCACCGCTGATGCTCTGGATCTGCTCCGAGCGGTCGGTGCCGCGTCTGAAGGCTTCGAGGGGGGTGGTGCCGTCTCGAGGTCGAGTGGCGGTCTTCTGGCTCCAGGGCCAGTTCAAAGTCCGGGAGACGACACTGCCACCCGCCTTGCTGTACGTGATCGACTCGGCTGTGACCCCTTGGTACTGGGCAAGGTCCTCTCCTAGGTCCTCGCTGTTGGTGGAGTCCTTGACCGTGACCTTGGGCCTGCCGGCGTCACCGGACATGCCGCGGAAGTAGCGGGTGCGTGTCTGAGCCTGCTCAGTGGCATCGGATTTGCCCGTGTTGGCGGTCACGCCCGTGCCGGTCACCACAGTGGCGTAGCCACGCCACTGGCTGTAGGTGCGCAGCTCGGGCTTGGTGAACTCGTCGGTGTCCTTGGCCCAAGCGGCGTCTCCCTCGTAGCTGTAGGTCGTGCTGACGTCCGGCTGTCGGGCGACTCGGTCCTTCTCCGTGACCTTCTCGACGACGTACTTGTTGAACCACTCCAGGTTCGGCTTTTCCACCTCCTTGTCCGGGGACCAGTGGACGGGGTAACAGCGGGTTGTGTTCTCTTCAGGTTTGGGATGAGTGTTGCCGACGGGACATGGCGCAGAGTAGTCGACGTGTGTCTCACCACCCGTCTCGGTACGGATGGTCTCCACGCGAAGGCGATCGAAGTCGGGCGTGGCATCGGTGGCACCGGCCGCCACACGGTTGGGCATGTCCTTGACGTTCGCTATGAAGGACACGGGGGGCAGCGCGGTGGCTTCCTGGTTTCCGGGACTTCCCTTGGGGGCTCCGTAGCCTGTGCGGGTGATGGACTCCAGCCACAGCGGCGGGTGGGTGTCGGTGCGCTGCCGGGGGAATGACTGCGTCAGATCCCAGCGGTCCACCCGAGACAGGGCGGTGGAGCCCTCTGTGCGCTGGCCGTGGGTGGTAACGGAGGTCAGGCGCTTACGCGTCCAGAAGGTCGGTGACGCGCTGTAGCAGTCCTTCGCACCCACCTTGCAGTGCAGGGTCGAGGGGGTGTCCCACCAAGGCTGTTTGTCACCGTAGTTGTTTCCTTCGAATTCCGCGTCTGAGCACTGCGTGGTGCCTTCCTTGACGCAGCGTTCGGCGACGGTGAAATCGACTCGCCCGGCCGGGGGACCGGAGAGGTTGTCGTTGCGCAGTCCGTAGGTGATCTGGGTGGGGTACCCGGCACGGGCATAGGTGACCGCTTCCTTGAACTTGGAGTTCTTGGCGTAGCGGTTGGTCTCCTTGGCCCAGTCGATGATCATGGCGTTGCCATGGATGTCCTCGACGTAGTCCAGGTTCCAGCGCCACCCCTGGTCGCAGGACGAGGCCGCGTAGGACGACTGGTGGCAAGGCTCACCGGCATGGTTTCCGAAGACCGGGACGGTGAGGACCGAGTTGGTAACGGGTCGGGAGCCAGCACCGTCGAGGTCGTGGCGGCCGAAGAAGTAGCGTGTCCCATCACGAGTGGTGACAATCCAGTACTCGCCGTCCTTGGCGCCGTTGGGCACGCTCGCATCCGTCTTGCGCTCGATGCGCGAGCCGTCGTCGGAGGCGGAGATCCACTGGCCGGTCGTCACGTCGTGAACCAGTGCGGTCGTGGAGCCTCCCATGGACATGACGACGTTGTCGCCTGCCCAGCAGAGGTCGTCCTTCTTCTTGTCTGTGGCGTTGTCGTTGTTCGGTTTGCTCGGGTTCGCCTTCAGATCCTCAGAGCAGGATCGGTATCGGCGTTCGATGAATCCGGGCTCGTAGTCCCAACCGTCACCGATCCAGGAGGCCTGCCCGTTGGCCACCGACATCTTGCCGTCGACGGCCTGAGAGGAATACGAGAACTCGATCTTTGGCGATGGCCCGGCCGGCGGCCCAGGGATAGTCAGGGGGTACGACCAGGAGAAGCCGCCGCCGCTTCCGCCCGCGGTCCAGGAACCGGACGGGGACAGGGGCGTCGCCTTGTACGTACCGCCCGCGCCCGACGCGCCGTCCGAGGCGGCCAGGACCATCGGGCCGCCTCCTCCGACGGCCATGGTGCGCAGGCCCTGGCCGGGTGCGGTGGCCGGGTCGACGGTGGCGCGGACGGTGCCGGTGGCGGGGTCGTTGGTGCTGGGGACGTCCTTGGAGACGGTGCACTCGGGAAGGTTGGGCGTCTCCAGGAAACAGGCGGGGAGTTGCTTGAGTTCCAGGCGGGTGGCCCACTCGGTGCCGTAGAGGTCCTTGAACTGCTTGTAGTCCAGCTGGACGTCGACCGGTGTCGCGGCGGCGTCGGCGGGCGGGGTGACCTTGATCAGGGCGCCGTCGACGTTCGCGGCCTCGGTCACCGCACGGTTCTCGACCCCGACCGTCCACGTGCCCGAGGGTTCCGGCGGGGTCGGGTTCTCCGGGGTCGGCGAGGCCTTGCCGATGCTGACGGGCAGGGTGCCTGCCTGCTTGAGCTGGTCACCGGCCAGCGGTACGGGGACGCTGCCGGCGGCCGGCGGGGTGACCTTCGTCGGTTCGTACTCCGGCGGCGACTGGACGGGAGCGCCGGCCCAGCCTTCGAGCTTGGCCGCCTCGACCTTGTCGAGCTTGGCCTTCATGTCCTGCTGGAGACCGGGCAGTTGTACGCCGTCCCGGGAGCCGGGCGGCGCCGCCCAGGCCTGGATGGGCAGGAGTGATGCGATCAGCGCCACCGAGATGGTGACACCGGTACGCCCGGCGAGGCGCGCGCGTTTCTCGCGCGACCTTCTGTTTCCGGGCAGGCGGAAATGATGCGCCGAGAACGGCGACATGTGGACCCCCCACGCTCTGCCCACGGTGATGACACACGTGTGGCAGGGAACTGACAAATAGTGCGCTGATTCTGCGGCCTACGGCGGGCGAAATCCAGAGTCCGCTATCCGCTGTGGAATTTATCACTTACCGTCTGCATAGGCTATGACAAAGGGCTCAAAACGGGCTGATGTTGTGTGTTGCCGCAGGTGACGCTTACCACGTGATGCGTCATGATCTGCTCGCACATTCCATGCGCGAACACCGGTCGGGGAGCCGGTCCTTCGTGCTGCCCGCCTATCGGGCTCATTTGCCTGCGAACACCCAGGGGTGGCGAAAAACCGCACCCGAGGGGGGAGAAATCATCGTGTCCGAAAATGAATCCTCGGAAGAGCATTCACAACCATCCTTCGAAAAAGAGCCAGTTGGCGGGAAAAGCGTTCCGCGTCGGTGGTACCGGCGGCGCCGCGCCCTGGGGGGCGTTGCGGCACTGCTCGCGGTGGCGGTCGCCGTGCCGGTGGCCCTCACTCACGACGACCGTCGTACGTCGGCCGGGGAGCGTCCCGTACCCAAGGCCGATGCGGCCCAGGGCCCGGTGGACGCCACCGAGGCACGCAGGCAGGCGAAGGAAACCGGGCGGGAGGTCGAGGTGACCTCGGAGGCGAGCGCGCACACCACCACTTGGGCGCAGCCGAACGGTGTGTTCAAGTTGCGGGTGTCGAGCGTGGCGACCCGGGCGAAGGTCGGCGATCAGTGGAAGCCGATCGACACCACCCTGGAGCGGGTGGAGGGTGGTTTCGCTCCGAAGGCCGTGAACGGGCGCGTGGTGTTCAGCGCGGGCACCCAGGCGCAGTCTGCCGCCGCCGGTGGGGGCGGGGAGCGGGCCTCGCGTGGTGTCTCCCGCGTCTCGCTGGTGCAACCAGCCGCGGTGAAGGCGGATGGTCCGGTACCGCAGTGGAGTGACCTCGTGCGGCTGAATCTGGACGGTCACGAGCTTGTGGTGGGTTGGCCCGGGCCGCTGCCCGCGCCGGTGATTTCCGGCCCGCGGGCCCTGTACGAGAACGTCCGCCCCGGCATCGACCTGGTGATGACCGCTCAGGACGGCGGCTACACGCACGTCCTGGTGGTCAAGGACAAGCAGGCGGCCTCCGATCCGCTGCTCGGCCGGTTGGACTACCGGCTCTCCTCTCCGGACCTGACCTTCCACCTCGACGGGGAGTCCCGTTCCGTCAGTGCCCGCGACGCGAAGGGCGAGGAGGTCGCCGGTTCCCCGACTCCGTACATGTGGGACTCGGCGGGCAAGGTCGCCGTCACGGAGGGCGAGGCACAAGCTAAGCCGGCGCCCGAGGCGAAGGACCACCCCACGCTGGCGCTGCCCGGTCTCAACGGGGCCGAGGGCAACCACGCGAAGGCCGCCGGGGCCGAGTTGTCTGCCGAGAACGTCCTGACCGTCAAGCCGAACACGCAGCTGCTGGAGGACGCGGACACCGTCTACCCCGTCTTCATCGACCCCTCCTTCAAGGGACACAAGCAGAACTGGACCACCCTCTACAAGACGGAGGCCGGCTCCAGCTTCTGGAACGGGCAGAACTACAACAGCGGCTCCGGCACCCCCGAGGCCCGCGTCGGCTACGAGACCACCACGTACGGCACCTCGCGGTCGGCGTTCATCTTCGACTTCGGCAGCCAGATCCACGGCACCCAGATCCGCTCGGCGCACCTGCGTGCCCTGCAGACGTACAACTGGGGCTGTGAGGCGCGGCCGTTCGACGTCTACCACACTCCGTTGATCACCAGTTCCAGCACGTGGAACAACACCGGCGGCTTCTGGGGCAAGCGGATCGCCGGCGCCACCACCAATCACGGCTCCAAGAGCGCCTGCCCCGACGCCTGGGTCGGCATCGACATCAAGTCCACCGTCGAGGAGGGCGCCCGCGGCGCCTGGCAGAACCTGACCCTGGGCTTTCGCTCCCCCAACGAGAGCGACCCCAGCTACTGGAAGAAGTTCCAGGCCAACGGCGAGAGCGCCCCGTACATCGAGGTCGAGTACAACAAGGCCCCCGACGAGCCCACCCTGGCCGGCATGGACACCGTCCCCGGTGGCCTGTGCGTGACCGACGCCCCGTTCAACAAGGTCGGCAAGTCCGACGTCATGTTCGAGGTCCAGGGCCGCGACGGCGACGGCAACCTGCGCGCCGTCCAGATGCGCATGTGGCGCGTACGGGACGGCAAGGTCCTCTTCGACCAGGAGGTCACCCCCGACAGCTACGGCGTCGCCCGCACCACCCTGAAGTGGGAGCTGTTCACGGCGAACGACGCCTACTCGTGGGCGGCCGTCAGCATCGACCACGACGGCGCCCGCTCACCCGAGGGCCCTGCCGGCACCGACAAGCCCTGCACCTTCACCGTCGACCACACCCAGCCCACCGCGCCGACCATCCGCTCCGAGGACTTCCCGGCGCCCGGCCCGGACGGCGCCGAGTGGAGCAAGAACACCCTCGGCCCCGGCAAGATCACCGTCATCGCGGGCGGCACCAACCCGGCCGACATCCGCGAGTTCCAGTGGTCGCTGAACCACCCCGTCTACGACCAGAAGGCCGTCCCCGCCGCAGGCCAGGACACCGTCACCGTCGACGTGAACCCCGACAACGCGGGCCCGAACATCTTCTACGTCCGCATCGTCAACAAGGCCGGCAATGTCTCGGTCCCCTTCACCTACACCTTCTACGTCCGCCCCCGCCCCGGCCTCGACGGCGCCGGCGACGTCACCGGAGACGGCAAGGCCGACATCCTCGCCGTCGACGGCGCCGGCGACCTGCGCGTCTACCCCGCCGACGCCGTCGGCGACGTCGACGCCTGGATGCCCGCCGCCACCGACAACGGCAAGCCCGCCCCGGCCGGCTACTTCAAGGACGCCAACGGTCGCAGCGCCCTCATCTCGCACTCCACCGACTGGTACCCCGGTGACGGCATCACCGACCTGATCGCCCGCATGCCCGACGGCAAGCTGTACGTCTACCAGGGCGACGGCAACGGCCGCTTCGACATCAGCCGCCGCACCGAGGTCCTCCTGCCCGCCGGCGCCCCGGATCCGGCGACGTTCACCCAGATCGTCGTCGTCCAGGACGTCAACGGCGACAACTCCGAGGAGCTCTTCGCCACCGCCGGCGACGCCCTGTGGGTCCTCACCGGCTACAGCGGTGCCACCATCACCGAAGCCCGACAGCTCTCCGCCACCAGCTGGACCTCGCGCGACATCGTCAACGTCCGTGACATCAGCGGCGACGGAGTACCCGACCTCCTCTTCCGCGACGACTCCAGCCCCGAACGCGGCCTGGCCCTGCGCCGCGGCAAGCCCGGCGCCAACGGCGGCGTCGACCTCAACTCCATCGCCCTCGCCGTCAACTCCGCCGATGGCAAGGACCTCACCTACGCCACCACCGGCTGGGACAGCGCCACCTGGCCCCTCCTGCGCGGCACCCCCGACGTCAACAACGACGGCATCCCCGACCTGTACCTGACCCGCAACGACGGCACCCTGCACCTCTACCACGGAGGCCGCAGCACCATCGCCAACGGCTGGCGCGTCGAGGAAGACGACTGGAAGACCTTCCGCACCATCGGATGACCACCACTCCACAAGGCGTTGCCCGGCCCCGAACCAGCGGGGCCGGGCAACGTCGTTTGTCGGGCACGGTCCGCGGACCGTGGTGGTGACGTACGCGAACCGGAACCCGCTCAGGCCGGCTTGCGCCACACGGAGATGTGCTTGGCGCTGTCCTGGGTGAACGGGGAGCCGTCCCAGTC
Organism: Streptomyces sp. NPDC048606; assembly: GCF_040650855.1. Lineage (NCBI taxonomy): Bacteria > Bacillati > Actinomycetota > Actinomycetes > Kitasatosporales > Streptomycetaceae > Streptomyces > Streptomyces sp. NPDC048606. Next base: position 15,712 of record NZ_JBEZIB010000031.1, read on the forward strand.
CGCGACGCGACGTTCCGGTTCGAGTCCGGCGAGCCGCGCCATCAGGTCGAGTTCGGCCGGCCAGGCGTAGCGGTGCCGGGAGTTCTCGCGGCGGTAGCGGCCGTCGTCGCCGTCGCGCGTGAAGTGGTGCGAGACGAGCACCTGCTCGACGAGGTCGAAGGTGTCGAAGCCGAGATGCCGCTCGGAGACGTCGAACGGCACCGCGACCTGGCCGGGCGGCAGGAGCCGCAGCGGCGGCACGCCCAGCTCGACGACGAACCGGCCGCCGGGCTCCAGATGCCGTGCGGCGTTGCGGAAACACTCGACCTGCTCGTCCTGCGTGAGCAGGTTCGTGATCGTGTTGTAGACGAGGTAGACCAGGCTGAAGGCGCCGGGAACCGCGGTGGTGGCCATGTCCCCGATGACCACCGGGAGGACGCCTTCGTCGACCTTGCGCCGCAGCACCGCCGCCATGTGCTCGGACAGTTCGATGCCCACCACCGGCACGCCGCGTTTCCGGAGCGGGATTCCCACCCGTCCCGTTCCGATGGCGAACTCCAGCGCCCGGCCGTCTCCGGCGAGCGCGGTGAGGAAGTCGAGGGTCGGTCCGAGAACGGCGGCCGAGGAGGCCTCGGCCTCCTCGGCGTCGTAGCGGTCGGCGGTCGCGCGGGTCCACAGTTCACTGCTCGTCACGGGTGGACACTGTGCCCGGTCCCGAGCCCGCTGTCGACGCAATTCGGGTGCTCCCCGACCTCCGGCCGGCGAACCGGGCGGTGGCGGTGGCGGTGGCGGTGCGTCAGGGGGTGTCGCCCGGGCGGACCAGGCCCGCCTCGTACGCGAAGATCACCGCCTGTGCCCGGTCGCGCAGGTCCAGCTTGCCCAGCACCCGGCCGATGTGCGTCTTCACCGTCTGCTCCGCCAGCACCAGGTGGGCGGCGATCTCCTGGTTCGACAGGCCGCGCGCGATCAGTTCGAGGACCTCGGTCTCGCGGGGCGTCAGCCCGTTCAGGCGCAGCGAGGGGTCCTTGCGCGGCGCCGGACGCTGCCGTACGAAGTCCGCGATCAGCCGGCGGGTCACCGACGGGGCCAGCAGCGCCTCGCCGGACGCGACGATCCGCACGGCGGCGATCAGGTCGGCCGGCGGGGCGTCCTTGAGGAGGAAGCCCGAGGCGCCGGCGCGCAGCGCCTCGTAGACGTAGTCGTCGATGTCGAAGGTGGTCAGCATCAGCACCTTCGGCCGGTGCACCACCCCCGGCGGCGGGTCGAGCAGCTCGCGCGCCGCCGAGAGGCCGTCGAGCTCGGGCATCCGTACGTCCATCAACACCACGTCCGGGTGCGCGGTCCGCGAGACCCGCACCCCCTCGCGGCCGTCGGGGGCCTCGCCCACCACGTCGATGTCCGGCTGCGCCGACAGCAGGGCGGCGAACCCCGCCCGCACCATGGCCTGGTCGTCGACGATGATCACGCGGATGGTCAACTCGGTTCCTCGCTCGGGTCGGTGTGCGGGCCAGGGGCCCCGGCGGCCGCGTCCAGGGGCAGTCGGGCCGCCACCCGGAAGCCGCCGTCGGGCAGCGGGCCGGTGTCCAGCGTCCCGCCGGTCAACCGTACGCGTTCGCGCATGCCCACCAGACCGTGCCCGGTCCCCGAGGCCTCCAACGCCACCACCTCGTCCCGCGCGGGTCCGTTGACCACCAGCACGAGGACCTCCGCCTCCTCGACGGAACGCGTCACCGACACCCGCGTCCGCGCCCCCGGCGCGTGGCGCACCACGTTCGCCAGCGCCTCCTGCACGATCCGGTACGCCGACAGGTCCACGGCCGGGGGCACCCCGTCCGCGACCCCCGCCGCCAGGGACGACTCCACCGGCAGCCCCGCCCGTACGGTCGCCTCCACCAGTTGCTGGATCCGGTCGATGCCCGGCTGCGGGGCCCGTTCGCCCGATCCGCCGTCCGCGCCGTCGGACCCGTCGCCGCGCAGCACCGTCAGCAGCCGCCTCATCTCCGCCAGGGACTCGCGCGCGCTCGCCGCGATGGCCGCGAACTCCTCTCGCACCGGCTCCTCCATGCCCGGCAGCCGGTACGGCGCGGAGTCGGCCTGCACCGTGATCACGGACATGTGGTGCGCCACGACGTCGTGCAACTCCCGGGCGATGCGCGCCCGTTCCTCCAGCAGGGTGCGCCGCGCCCGTTCCGCCTCGCTGATGCCGCGCTGCTCGACGACGCGCTGGCGGGCGTCGCCCAGGCCCCGCAGCGCCCCCGTCACCGCCAGGAGCGCGCCGCTCAGCACGAACAGCAGCGCCACGGTGTTGGTCACCCCGGCGGGCTGGAAGAAGCCGAGGACCACGCCGACGGCGCCGGTGGCGAGCCACACCCGCACGAGGGTGCCGATGGACTCGCGCAGCCCCAGACAGATCATCAGCACCTGGTAGCCGACGACCACCATCGGGGTCCACGGCCAGGCGTGGTCGGCCGTCCGGTCCGCGCCGGTCAGCAGCACCGCCCCGAGCACGTCGGCGCCGAGCACCATCGCCCAGGCCGGCACGGGCCGGGTGACGGCCAGCAGCAGCGGCACCGTCTGGGCCACGCCCAGGGCGCCGGCCCAGCCGCCGCCCAGGCCGTAGTCGTCGGTCAGCACCGCGATCGTGACCGGCAGCAGCGTCACGACGAAGAGGGCGACCACCGCGAACGGCAGCAGCCGCTGCCACCGCTTCGGAGCCCGGGCCAACAGCGGCTCCCCGGGCCGGCCGGGCGAGCGCAGCGCGATGGCGAGCTGGGCGAGGGTCCCGGGGCGCTCCGAGGCCTTCGAGCGCTCCGGCCCGGTCCGCCCCTTCGGCCCCTTCGGTCGCTTCAGCCGCCCGGTCCGGTCCGCCGCCCGGGCCTCGCCGGGCTCGTCGGGCCCGTCGGAGGCGGGCGCCGCGCGGGACAGACGCGCCCGCAGGGAGGTACGGGTCCGGGAGGCACGCGCTTTCAGGCTCATGATCGGTCCAGCCTATGCGCCGGACGCCCGTTCGCGGCGGACGGATAGGCTGCACGCGGTCGATCAGGGGGAGCGGGTACGCATGGGCGGGGCGGCGGCACTCGAAAAGCTGGTGCCGGTCCTGTTGGCGTTCGGCGGCGGCGTCCTGCTCGCCCGCCGCAAGGCCGTCCCGGCCGAGGCCTCCAAGGCCTTCGCCGACTACGCCTTCCTCTTCGCCGTCCCCTGCTACCTCTTCGGCAACATCTACACCGCCGACCTCGGCGCCCTCTTCGACTGGCGCGCCGTCGGCGGCTACGCGGTCGCCGCCGGCCTCGCCGTGCTCCTGGTGGCCCTCGGCGCCGCCGCCCACGGGGTGCGCGACCCCCGGGCCGTCGCCCTGCGGGTGATGGCGGGCGTCCAGGTGAACACCGCCTACTTCGCCGTTCCCGTCTTCATCACCGTCTTCGGCACGGCCGCCCCGATCTTCCCGATCCTGCTGTTCCAGGTCTGCGTCCTGTCCCTCGTCGTCATCGCCGTGATGGAACTGGGCCGTGCCGACCCCGCCCCGGGCAGGCCCGCCGCCCGCCTCGGCCGGGCCCTGCGCTCCTCCCTCGCCACCCCGCTCGTCCTCGCCTGCAACGCGGGCATCCTGCTCAACCTCCTGACGGTGCCCGTCCCGTCGGTGGCGCTCGACGCCGCCGCCTTCGTCGGCGACAGCGCCTCGCCCGTCGCCCTGTTCGCCCTCGGGCTGCACCTCGGCGCCGTGGGTCTGCGCCTGCGGGGAACCAGCCGCGAGGAGATGGCCCTGATCGCCTTCAAGTGCGTGGCCTTCCCGCTGTTGGCCTGGGCCGTGTGCGGGCCCCTGCTCGGCGTCCGGGGCCACTGGCTCGCCTACCTCGTCCTGATCGCGGCCATGCCGACCCCGCAGAACCTGTTCGTCTTCGCCCAGCGCTACGACGTCGGCGTCGACCTCTCCGCGTCGATCGTGATCAAGAGTTCGCTGGTGTCCCTCCTGCTGCTCCCGCTGTGGTTGCAGACCGTGGCGGCGTGAGCCCGCGCGCGCACGCCCGCGGACGGCGTGCCGATTCACGGCCCCGGCTCGTTCCTCCGGCGGGCTCCGCTCGTTGACCGGGTCATGGAGCTGCTGCCGACCATCGCGGCGCCGGGCGTCGCCGAACGGGCCGACGCCTCGGCCGACGCCGCCTGCCACCTCTACGACGCCGTCGTCCCCTGGGGCGGCGGTCGCCCCGGCGGGTGGAGCCGTACCGCCGCCGAGGACGCCGCCGAGTCGATCGAGACCACCGCGCACGCCCTCGCCCACATCCACCCCCGCGCCGAGGTCATCCTCGCCCCCGTCCACGCGGCGCTGGCCGACCTGCGCCGCCAGCTGGAGCTGTCGCCGCCCGACCCGCTGACCGTCGACGAACTCCCCACGACCCCGCGCACGGTGGGCAACCCGCGCCGCACCCGCTGGGTGCGCGTGCTCACCCCACCCGCGCCCCGGCGACCGCAGCCTGATACAGCTTCCTGACCTCGGCCCCGAAGTAGGAGCTGTACGAGGTGTCCGGCGTCGGCCCGCCGGTCTTCCAGCCCCCGATGACGCCGACGACGTCCCCCGTCCCGCGCTTCGCGTCGTAGCGGACCAGGAAGGGCCCGCCGCTGGTGCCGCCCGGGTAGCCGGTGCAGTTGATGCGCAGGAACGATCCGGGGCTCTTCACGTCCTTGCTGGTGAACTTGGTCGTCCGGTTCACGCAGATCCGGGGACGGGCCGCGGAGGACGGGTATCCGATCAGGGTGACTTGCGGGTGCGCGAACGTCGCCCCGGTGACGAGCCGGTTGCCGCCGACGACCTTCTCGACGGCCTTGCCGGCGGAGTTCGGGCCGACCCGCGCGAACGCCACGTCCAGGGTGGCCGCCTTCTCGGCCCCCTGGGTGCGGTACCGCTGGTGGATCCACACCCTGGAGCGGCCGGCGGCGTCGCGCAGCACCGGGAAGAGGCCGTAGGGCTGGGGTTTGGCCCGCGTGTAGCGCGGTACGAAGGCGATCTGACGGGTGTTCGAGCCCAGGAGGCAGTGCGCGGCGCTGATCACCAGGTCGCGGCCGGCGGAGGACACCACGCTCGCGGTGCAGAAGTAGGCGCCGGATCCCTTCATCACGAACATCCGGCCGACGGCCGGGACCCCGCCGAAGTCGCGACCGGTGCCCGCGGACGCGGGGAGCGCCGGCGGGCGTACCGGTCGGGGGGCGGGCGACGGGATGCCGGGAGGGGTGGGAGCCGTGCCGGGCGCCGGCGGGGCCGTCGGGGGAGCCGGGACGCCGGGGACCGTGGGCCCGGCGTGGGGCGCGGGGCTCGCGGGGAGGGGCGCGAGGGGGGCGGCGTCGGTGGGCGGCGTCGTGAGCGGGGGCACGGCGGCCGGCCCGGTGCCGGGGCCCGTGCCGGGGGTCGGGGCGGCGGCCGGGGTCGGCGACGACCGCGGTCCGGCCGCCGGGTCCGGCGCCGGTTCCGCCGCAGGGGCTGCCGCCGCGTCCGTGGCGGGCGACGGGGCGGCCTCCGGGAGGGCCCCCGCGGCCGGGTCCGTGGCAGCGGCGGGATCCGCGGCGGGGACGGCGTCGGGTCCCGCGTCCGGTGCGGCCTCCGGGAGGGGCCCCGCTTGCGGGTCCGCCGCCGGTACGGGCACCGACGCGGGGGGCGGCGGGTCGGGGAGCGGGATCGCGGCGGCCATCCGCTCCGGCGTCCAGAACGCGGCGGCATCCCGCGCGGTCCAGTGCTCGACGGCCGCCTCCGCACCGCTCGCCCGCGCGACGGGCAGGGAGCCGCCCGGCAGCAGCAGCGCGGTGGCGGCCACGGCGGCCGCCACCATCGACGTGGGTCGCATGTCTGGCTCCAGTTCGGGTCGGGGGACTGGGTCGTGTCTCTTCCGGATCAGATCGGGCCCACGAGGCCCTGCGCAGCGCCGCGCGGCGTCCTCGTCGGTCGCCCGCGCTCCTCGGCGGCGGCCTCCGCGGCGGCTTCTTCGGCCCGCCGGTGCGCCCCGAGGCCCGTGCGGCCCCGTTCGACGGCCACGGCCTAGACGGCCTGGGGGAAGCGGAAGAGCCGGTCGGGGTCGTGGGTCCGGCGGACCTCCTCCAGCCGGGCGAGGTTCGGCCCGTAGTAGGCCTCGCGCCAGCCGGTGAGCAGCGGGTCGGCGTAGTTCTGGTAGGCGCTGCCGCCCGCCCAGGGCCGCAGATCCCGCCAGAGGCCGTCCAACCAGGCCCGGTGCCGGGCCACGTCCGGGGCCGGCGCCGACTCCGGCCAGTAGACGAGGTACTGGGCCAGGAAGGCGCTGTCGCGGTGCGCGAACGCGGTGGCCGTCGCGGGCACCCGGTTCACGGCGCCCCCGCACACCCCGTCGAACTGCACCACCCCGCGCCCGCCGCGCGGTACGGCCCGGGCGTGCCGCGCGACGGCGTCCAGCACGACCTCGATCGCCGCGTCCGGCAACCCGGCCCCGCCCCAGAAGTCGCTGCGCGCGGCGTAGGAGTCACGGGTCAGAGTGCCCCGCGGGTCACGACCGGGCAGGCGCCCCGGCAGCCGACAGGCGGCGTCGTCCGAGCCGGAGCAGCCCGCCATGGCCCGGACGGTGTCCCCGTAGCCGCGTACGACGACCCACGCGTCCCGGGGCTCGCGGGCCACGAGCCCGGTCAGCCGGGCCAGTTCCCGCTCCAGCTCCCCGCGCCCGTCCAGGGACAGGACGCGGACGGCCGGGACCGCGCCCCCGCCCCGCCCCCGCCCCCGCCCCTGCCCGGGCCCGGGCCCGGAGCCGGACTCGGAGGTGAACTCCACCTGGCTCCAGAACGGGTCCGGCAGCCCGGCCAGCCACCGCTGCCAGCCGCGCAGCACCGCCGGGGAGTCGCCGTCGGACCAGTGCAGCTCCGCGAACGCGGCCTCGGACACCGGGTGGGTACGGAAGCGGAACTCCGTCACCACCCCGAAGTTGCCGCCCCCGCCGCCGCGCAGCGCCCAGTAGAGGGCGGGGTCGTGGTCCGCGTCGACCTCGCGCACCAGCGCGTCGGCGGTGACCACGCGGGCGCCGGTGAGCCGGTCGGAGGTGGTCCCGTGGGCCCGGGAGGCGATGCCGAGGCCGCCGCCGAGGGCCAGCCCGGCGATGCCGACCGAGGGGCACAGTCCGGCGGGCAGTCCCAGGCCGCGTCCGGCGAGGACCCCGTGCACGTCGGCCAGCCGGGCCCCCGCGCCGACCCGTACGCCGTCCCCCTCGACCGTCACCCCGGCCATGGCCCCGGTGTCGATCACGAGCCCGGCCTCCACGGTGGACCAGCCCGGGTAGCTGTGGCCGCCGCCGCGCGGAACGACGGGGACGGCGGCGCGGCGGGCGAACTCCAGGCAGACGGCCACGTCCCCGGCGTGCGCGGGATAGGCCACGGCCCCGGGCCGGACGGAGTCGAAGCGGGGCTGGAACAGCCTGCGGGCCTCCGGGTAGTCCCGGTCGGCCGGGAGCACGACGCGGCCGTCGACCGCGCGGGCGAGCGCGCCGAAGTCGGCGGCGGAGCGGGCGCGCGCCCCGGTGGTGAGCAGGGCGGCGGCGCCCGCTCCGGCTCCGGCGAGGAACCGGCGGCGGGGAAGGCTCATCCTTCCTTCCTGCCACCGCCCGGCCCGATCCCGGCGAAGGCGGGCCCGCCCGCGCCCCGCTGCCCCCCGAACGGCGCACGCCTCGAACGGGCACGGCCTCGAACGCGCACGCCTCGAACGACCGCGCCCCGAACGGCCGTGCCCGGAACGGCGCACACCCCCGTCCGGTCCCGGTCCGCCCCGGCCCGACCTACGGCGCGGGCGGTTTGCGGAACATCAGGAACCCCCGCGGGTGCGGTTCGTCGTCCAGCGGCCGGCGGACCATGCGGGCCACCTCCGTCAGGCCCGTCCGCTCCAGCAGCGCGGCCACCAGGTCGGGCGGGGTGGCGTACACGTCGAGGTCGACCGGACGGCCGTAGGCGTGCTCCAGCCTGCGCCGGCCCTCCCCGGCCTCGAAGGCGATCAGCGCGTGCCCGTCGGGCCGCAGGACGCGGGCGAACTCGGCGAAGAGGTCCGGCAGGTCCCCCGGCGGGGTGTGCGCGGTGGAGTGCCAGGCCACGACCCCGCCGAGCACCCCGTCCGCCATGTCCAGCGGTGCCATCCGGCCCACCTCGAACCGCAGTCCCGGATGGTCGCGCCGGGCCACCGCCACCATGGCGGGCGACAGGTCCACCCCGAAGGCGCGTACGCCGAGGCCGGCCAGGTGCGCGGTCACCCTGCCGGGGCCGCAGCCGAGGTCGGCCACCGCCCCGCCGCCGGCGCCGCGTACGGACTCGGCGAACGCGCCCAGCATCGCCCGCTCCAGCGGTCTGGCCGCCAGTTCCCCGCTCAGCCGGCGGGCGTAGTCGAGGGCGACGGCGTCGTAGGAGGCCCGGACGGCGCTCAGGCGCGAGGTCTCTGTCATGCCCCTGAACAGTAGCCCGCCCGACGGGCCGGCTCACCCCCCGATTCGGTCTCCTGTCGACGGACGGGGCAGGTCGGCCCACTGGTCGCCCGGCACGCCCGGACTCAGCCGCATCAGGGTCAGCGCCTTCACCGGGAGGGGGCCGGAGCGCAGCGCCGCGCGGTCGGCGGTGGGCGCGAGGCCGTCCAGCGCCGCCTCCAGGTCCTCGGCGAAGGCCGCCGAGGAACCGGCGGTCGAGGCGAGCGCGCCGGCCGCCAGCGAACCGAAGAGCTTGCGCCGCAGCACGGTCTCGTCGTCGGTGACCAGCCGGCCCGTCAGGGGCGGGACCGCCAGACCGTGCCGGGCCAGGCGGGCCGGGCTGATCCGGATGTCGGCGAGGTCCCGGTAGACCAGCCGCACGGGCCGGCCGTCGGGGGCCAGGACCACCAGCAGGTTCTGCCCGTGCGCCTCCAGGGCCACCCCGAGGTCGAGCGCCCGCAGGCACACGGACAGGGCGAGCCGGGCGAACTCGGCCCGCCAGGACGCCGACCGGGCCGCCTCCGTACCGGCCAGCGCCGCCACCGGCACCACCCGCTCGCCCGGGCCCGCGTACGCCTCCGGCGGCTCGCGCAGCACCGCCGCCAGGTCGGGGCTGTGCGCGGTGACCGCGCCCAGGGTGCGGGTGATGTGCAGGCGGCCCTCCAGCCGCTCGCCCAGCGACTGCGCGAAGGCCGAGACCACGGCCGCCGTTTCGATGGAGTAGCCGGAGATGTCCCGGACGGAGGAGGTCAGCCGGGTGCTGAGCGCCGTCTTCACGTGGGGGCCGCCAGAGACTGGGGCGAGGGTGCGCAGCGCCATCAGCGGGTGCGCCGCGATCCCCTCCCGACCCCGGTCGCCACCGACGGCATCGCCCTTGAGGACGTGCTCGGCCTGCCAGGGGTGCACGGGGATTAGGATCCGGTCCCCTTCGCGCAGCCGGTCCGGCCAGTCCCCGCCGACCAGGCACTCGCGGGCGGCGACGGACACCGTGGGGAGGGTCACGACCGGCCGGTGCTCCGGCGCGTACGCCAACTGCTCGGCCACGGAGAAGCCGGGACGGGAGCGGCAGTTGGGGTGGTAGGGATGGCCGTCCACCACCCGCTGCTCCCACTCCCAAGTGGTGTCCGGTTCCCGACCCGGCCCCCGCGCGTCCGGGGCGTACGCGTCCGCGCGCGAGAGCGCGAGCGAGGCGGTGCTGTCGTCCAACTCGGCGGCGAAGGCGGCGCCGTGGGGTACGCCGAGCGCCTCCACGAGACGGGCCGCCTGCCGGTGCGTCCGGCCGTCGAGCGACACCTCGCGCACGTACGCGTCGGTCGCGTACGGGTCCGCGGCGGGTCCCTCCAGGCGGCGGCCGTCGGCGAGCGAGAGGGTGAGCCTGCCGGGCCCGTGCTCCCGGCGCGCGATCCACGGCAACGGTTCGAAGGCCAGCGCCCGCCACAGCCGGGTCAGCACGGCGGCCCGCGCGCCGTCCAGGCGGGCCTCGTAGGCCGCTGTGAGCGCGGGCCGTACGTCGGCCAGCGCGACGGCGACGGCCTCCTCGGCCGCGGTGACGGGGCGGTGGCCGGCGGGGCCGGAGTCGGGGGCGTGCGTGCTGCCGTCCAGGGTCCCATTCCTTTCGGATCGCTTTGCCTGATGACCTGATGATCAGGTCATCATCGCGGATACTGAAGATCACGACCGGTGGTCCGCCTCACGCGCCTCCGGCACTCCGGATGGACCGAATGGAACCAGTGCACCCCCTCGCCGACGCCGATGCCCACGCCGCCGCCCCCCTGCTGAACTGCCTGTTGAGGGAGGCCGCGGACCCCGAGGACGGGCGGACGTACCGACTGCGCGGCAGCGGCCGTCTGCTGCGGGTCAGCGGTGGGCGCCGTCCGGCGGACCCGCGGCTGCGGGCGGAGGACGGGAGCTGGCACGGGCTCGACCACGCCGGGCTGGTCGCCCTGGTCCACGACGAGCTGCTGCGGTACACCGGCGTTCCCAACGACGAACTGCCCGGCGAGATCACCGACAGCCGCGACGTCGTGGCCGCGCTGCTGGCCGCGCGGGCCGCCGCCACGCCGCCCGCGGACCCGTACGTCCTGTCCGAGCAGGCCCTGGTGATGGGGCATCCGCACCACCCGGCGCCCAAGGCCCGGGGCGCCGAACCCGCCAAGAGCTGGCTCCCGTACGCCCCGGAGGCCCACGCCCGCTTCCCACTGGAGCTGCTCGCGCTGCGCGAGGACCAGGTCGCGGAGGAGGGCGGCCCGGCCGTCGCCGACGCCGTCGACGCGCTCGCCGGCATCCTCGGCGGCCCCCGCCCGCCCGCCGGGTACGTCCTGCTGCCCGCCCACCCCTGGCAGCTCGACCTGGTCGCCGGCCGGCCGCAAGTGCGCGGGGCCTTCGCGGACGGCCGCCTCAAGCGGCTGGGTCCGACCCGGCTCCCGGTGTGGCCGACGGCCTCCGTGCGCACCGTGTACGCGGCGGACGGCGGCGCCGACCTGTTCGCGAAGTTCAGCCTCGACGTCCGCATCACCAACGACGTCCGCCGGCTGTGGCGCCACGACCTGGAGCGGTTGCGCCGCGTCGACTCCGCCGTCGTGGCGGGCTTCGCGGACCTGCGGCGGCGCACCGGGTCGCCGGCGGCGTGGCTCTCGGACCGGGGCTACCGCACCGCGGGCTTCGCCTTCGAGGAACTGGCCGTCCTGGTCCGCGACGGCCTGCGCGAGGGGACCGTACCCGGGTCGGGGCCGTTGCTCTGCGCGGCGCTCGCCGAGGGCTTCCCCGGCAGTCCGTTGGCGGAGGCGGCCGACCCGGCCGCCTGGTGGCGGGCGTACCTGGGCCACGTCGTCCCTCCGGTCCTGGACCTGTTCGCGCGGCACGGCGTGGTGCTGGAGGCCCACCTCCAGAACTGCCTGGTCGCCGTCGACGACCGGGGGACGCCGGTGCAGGCCCTCTTCCGCGACGCGGAGGGGGTGAAACTTCCCGGGGACAGTACGCGTGAGGCCGCCTGGCAGCGGTTGGTGTACTGCCTGGTCGTCAACCACCTGATGGAGGTCGCGGGCGCCCTGGCGCAGTGTCACCCGCGGACGGCCGCTTCCGTCTGGCCGGCCGTGCGCGAGGAGTTCCTGCGCTACGACCGCGAGCACGGCCTGCCGGAGGTGGCCGCCCTGTTGTCCGCCCCGTCCCTTCCGGCCAAGACGAACCTGTTGCTGCGGTGGACCCGCGCGGACGGGGCTGACGCCCGGTACCTGCCGCTGCCCAACCCGCTGCGCGGCCCGGACGCCCTCTGACCCGGCCCGTCCCGGTGGGGGACGGTCGGGACGGGCGGGGGAGGGGTGACGCGGACGGGAACGGGATTTGGCCAAGGTTCCCCAGGTCCGGGCCGACGTCGTGCCGAAAGGTATAGACCAATGCTAGGTTGGTCGGGCAGACCGCGCAGTCCTTGACCACCCGTCAGAGGAGAAGCCATGCCCTCCCCTTCGCGGGGCGGCGGCCCGGCCGCCATGCCCAAGTACCAGCGGATCGCCGCGGCGCTACGGGAAGAACTCGACCGCGCCGCACACGCCTGCGACGGCCGACTCCCCTCGGAGCGCACGCTGGCCGCCCGTTACGGGGTCAACCGGCAGACCGTCCGCGCGGCCCTCCAGCAACTGCGCGCCGACGGCCTCATCGTCACCGGCCGCCGCGGCACCCGCGCGGTCGCCGCCGAGGAGGCGCCGCGCCGCTCGCCGAGCGCGTCCGACGGCCCCGTCCCGTACGCTGCGCCGGCCGTGCCCATCCGCTCCCGGCTCGCCCTCGTCACGGTGCCGCCCTCGCTCGCCACCCTGCTCGGCATGAGCGGCGGGGCGGTGACCCTGGTCCACCACCAGCGGGCGTACGGCCCGGCCGGCGAGACGCTCCAGCACGCGGTGACGTACTTCTGCCCGCGCGTGGTCCGGGGGGCGCCGGAGCTGGCGCCCTACCTCGACCGCGCCGCGGCGGCCCGGGACGAGGACCTGCGCCCGCTGCACCGCTGGCTGGAGCGGGCGACCGCGCGCGGGCGCACCGCCGAGACCATCACGATGACCCGCACGAGCCACCCCGCCGCGCCGGCCCCCGCCTGCGGGCTGTCCGTACGCCGCACCCTGCACGACGTCTCCGGCCGGCTGCTCGCCGTCACGGACCTGGCCTTCCCCACCTGGGACCGGCTCACCTTCCACCGCGAACCGGCCACGATCGGGTTCCGCGTCACCTGAGGCGCGGCGCCCGCGGACCTACGCCGACGGCTCGACGAGGGGCGAGGTCGCCGGGGCGCCGGTCGGGACCTGCGGCGCCGGCGCGTCCTCCTGCGCCTCCTGCGCCTGCGGCGCGTACGGCGCCCGCGACGTCGAGCCGGCCGGCTGTTCGGCGGCGGGCGCGCCGGTGAGCAGGGCCAGGAGGCCGGCCACCTGGACGCCCGCCTCGGCGGGGTGGCGGAACACGGCGCCGGGGGAGATCTCGTAGCGGTTGCGCCGACCGTCGCGCACGCGCCGCAGGTAGCCGTCCGTCTCCAGGTCGGCCACGATCGTCTGGACCGTCCTCTCGGTGAGTCCGCACACCACCGCGACGTCCCTCAGCCGCACGGCGGGGTCGCGCGCGATCGTCACCAGAACGCGTGCGTGGTTAGTCAGAAATGTCCAGTTCTGTCTGCGCGGTGTGCTCCCCATGCGGACATCCTGCGTCATGTGATTCCTGTGACACAAGACGTGAAATCCATTTCCTGTATTTCTTGACGTATGCGCGGAAGGGGTACAGAGTCGTCCGGAGTCAAGGTCCCGCGCCGCAAGCCGACCAGCCCAAGGAGCGAACCCCATGCCGGTACCCGCCCCCCTGTCCCATACCGTCGACCCCGACACCCGTGACACCGTCGACACCGCCGACCCCCGCGTCGCCGCCCTGCCCGCCCCCCGTCGCGCCGCCGAGGCCGCGGCCCACCGGGCCGGCCTGCCGCGGATCGACGAGCCCCGGGAAGTGGCCCCCTCGGATGCCCGCGAGCTGTCGAAGGTCTTCTTCCTGCGCCTGCGCGCACTCGACGAGGGCACTCCGGAGTACCAGTACGTCCGCAACACGCTCATCGAGATGAACGCCTCGCTCGTCCAGTTCGCCGTGCGCCGCTTCCGCGCCCGCGGCGAGGCCGGGGACATCGAGGACATCGTCCAGGTCGGCACCATCGGCCTGATCAAGGCCATCGACCGGTTCGACCCGGCCCGCGAGAACGAGTTCTCCACCCTCGCCATGCCGTACATCACCGGCGAGATCAAGCGCCACTTCCGTGACACCACCTGGGCCGTGCGCGTCCCGCGACGGCTCCAGGAACTGCGCATCGACATCGCCAAGGCGAAGGAGGAGCTGACCGTCCGGCTCGACCGCTCGCCCACCGTCGCCGACCTCGCCGCGCACCTCGACCTCACCGACGAGGAGGTCGTGGAGGGCCTCGTCGCCGCCAACGGGCACACCAGCGGCTCCCTCGACGCCCCGCACGGCGAACAGGGCGACGGCCGTGCCGAAGGTCACACCCTCGCCGAGGTCATGGGCGCGGAAGAGCCCGCCCTGGAGCTGGTCGAGGACGTCCAGACCCTCGCCCCGCTGCTGGAACGCCTCACCGACCGCGAGCGGCACATGCTCTCGATGCGCTTCGGCGAGGAGCTGACCCAGGCCCAGATCGGCGCCGTCCTCGGCATCTCCCAGATGCAGGTCTCGCGCCTGCTCACCCGCCTCCTCGCCCACCTGCGGGCCTCGATGCTGGACGACGGCCCGCCGCTCTCCGCGTGAGGTGGGTCACCTCGCCGTTTGCCCGCGCGAAGGCCGGGCATGCGGGCCGCTGGAGCGGAACCGCGCACTCCGCAGGCCGGCAGGCCGCGGACGCGGCACGACGGGCGGATCCCGTCCCGCTCCGCGGACCGCCGCCCCGGCAGCGGCCCGGACCCGGTACGACCCGCGAGGTGCATGTGTCCACGCTCCAGGCCGAACACGTCTACAAGGTGTTCGGAAGACGACCCGACCGGCTGCGGGACGCGGTCCGCGCGCTCGAAGGCGGCAAGAGCCGCGACGAGCTGCGCGAGGAGGGGACGACGGCGGCCGTCATCGACGCCTCCTTCCGCGTCGAGCCCGGCCGGATCTTCGTCGTCATGGGGCTGTCGGGCTCCGGCAAGTCCACCCTCCTGCGCATGCTCAACGGACTCCTCGAACCCACCTCCGGCCGGGTCCTCTTCGACGGGCAGGACCTCACCACCCTGAGCGCGCGCGAACTGCGCCGCGTGCGGTCCACCCGGATCTCCATGGTGTTCCAGCACTTCGCGCTGTTCCCGCACCGCGACGTCCTGGCCAACGCCGCCTACGGTCTGGAGGTCCAGGGCGTCCCCCGGGCCGAGCGCGAACGCCGGGCCGCCGAGGCGCTGGCGCTGTGCGGGCTCGGCGGCTGGGAGAACTCCTGGCCCGACGAACTCTCCGGCGGCATGCAGCAGCGCGTGGGACTCGCCCGCGCCCTGGCCACCGACGCGGACCTGCTCCTCATGGACGAGTCCTTCAGCGCCCTGGACCCGCTGATCCGCCGCGACATGCAGGACCAGCTCCTCGAACTCCAGCGGACCCTGCGCAAGACCATCGTCTTCATCACCCACGACCTCGGCGAGGCCATGCGCCTGGGCGACACCGTCGCCGTCATGCGCGACGGCCGCGTCGTCCAGCAGGGCACCCCCGAGGAGATCCTCACCCGCCCCGCCGACGACTACGTCGCCTCCTTCGTCCAGGACGTCGACCGCTCGCGGGTCCTCACCGCCGACGCGGTCATGGACGAGGCCCCCGAGGAGGTCGCGGCCTGCGGCTGCCCCACGGTCGGCGCGGACACCCCGCTCGCCGAACTGTGCGCCGTCAGCGCCCGCGTCCCGCACCCGGTCGCCGTCACCGCCGAGGACGGCGCCGTCCTCGGCGCCGTGCCCCAGGACCGGCTCGTCGCCTTCATCGGCGACGAACAACGGCCCCCGATGGCCTGCTCCCTGCCGGGCCCCCGACCCGATCCCGGTGCCGACCCCGATTCCGGTGCCGCCCTCGAATCCGGTCCGCGGCCCGAGTCCGGTCCCCGGTCGCGCCGGGAGGTGGCCCACTGATGCCGCGCCTGCACCTCGGAGCCTGGGTGGACGGCGGAGTCGACTTCCTCCAGCGACACCTGTCCTGGCTGTTCGACACCATCAGCGCCCTCGTCGCCGGCCTCTACGACGGGGTCGACGCGGTCCTGTCCGCCCCCGCACCCCTTCTCTTCGCCGGCATCCTCGCCGTCGCCGCCTGGTGGCTGCGCGGCCTGCTCGCCGGTCTGCTCGCCTTCGCGGGCTTCGCGCTCGTGGACTCCCTGGGCCTGTGGGAGGAGGCCATGGCCACCCTCTCCCTGGTCCTGGTCTCCACCCTCGTCACCCTGGCCATCGCGATCCCGCTCGGCATCCGGGCCTCCCGCTCCGAGCGGGTCAGCGCCGTCCTCCGCCCGGTCCTGGACTTCATGCAGACCATGCCCGCCATGGTCTACCTCATCCCGGGCATCATCTTCTTCGGCGTCGGCGTGGTCCCCGGCATCATCGCCACGATCATCTTCTCGCTGCCCCCGGGCGTACGGATGACCGAACTCGGCATCCGACAGGTCGACTCCGAACTGGTCGAGGCGGCCGACGCCTTCGGCACGACCCCCCGCGAGACCCTCGTGCGCGTCCAGCTCCCGCTGGCGCTGCCGACGATCATGGCCGGCGTCAACCAGGTCATCATGCTCGGCCTGTCCATGGTCGTCATCGCCGGCATGGTCGGCGGCGGAGGCCTCGGCGGAGCCGTCTACCGCGCCATCGGAAGCGTCGACATCGGCCTCGGCTTCGAGGCCGGCCTGTCCATCGTGGTCCTCGCCATGTACCTGGACCGCATGACGGGCGCCCTCGGCCGCCAGGTCTCCCCCCTCGGCCGCCGCGCCCTGGCCCGCGCGCGGGCCGCCGCGAGCGGTCGGGCCCGCCTGTGGAACCACCGGCCCCAGCCCGCCCACGCCGTCACCGCCGCCGTCGTCCTCTCCCTCGTCGCCGGCGGCCTGAACGCCTTCGGCGGCCCCGGCGACCGGCCCGCCGGCGCGGGCGGGGAGGGGGACGTCGGCAAGGGACGCACCGTCAGCATCGGCTACATCCCCTGGGACGAGGGCATCGCCTCGACCTTCCTGTGGAAGGAACTGCTGGAGCGGCGGGGCTTTCGGGTCGACGCCCGGCAGCTGGAACTCGGAGCCCTGTTCACCGGCCTCGCCGGCGGCCAGGTCGACTTCCAGACCGACGCCTGGCTGCCCGTCACCCAGGCGCAGTACTGGGAGAAGTACGGCGACAAGCTGGACGACCTCGGCGCCTGGTACGGCCCCACCTCCATCGAGCTGTCCGTGCCCTCGTACGTGAAGGACGTCCGCTCCCTCGCCGACCTCAAGGGCAAGGGCGACCGGTTCAAGGGCCGCATCATCGGCATCGAACCCAGCGCGGGCGCCATGTCCCTCCTGAAGGAGAAGGTCCTCAAGGAATACGGCCTGGAGGGCGAGTACCAGGTCGTCGACGGCTCCACCCCCGGCATGCTCGCCGAACTCCAGCGGGCCCAGGCCAAGAAGGAACCCGTCGTGACCGTCCTGTGGTCCCCGCACTGGGCGTACTCCTCCTACGACCTGACCAAACTGGAGGACCCCAAGGGCGTCTGGGGCAAGGGCGACGGCATCCACACCCTGGCCCGCAAGGGCTTCGCCGCCGACGAGCCCGAGATCGCCTCCTGGCTGCGCTCGTTCAAGCTCGACGAGGAGCGGCTGACCGGCCTGGAGGCGAAGATCCAGCAGGCCGGCAAGGGCAAGGAGCAGCAGGCCGTTCGGGACTGGTTGAAGGACCACCCGGAGGTCGCGAACCTGCCGTGACCGGCGAGGAGCCGTGACCGGTCGACGGGCCGGGGCGCGCCGGACCCCGCGAGGGTCCCGCGCGCCCCGGCCCGTCGTCGTACCGGTCCGTCGTCGTCCCGGCTCAGCCGACCGGCGTCCGCTCCGGGTTCCACTCCGGGCTCCGCTCCGGATCCCCCTTCCGGTACGGGTCCGGGTGCGGGGCGTGGGCGTGGTGCTCACCGTCCCGCGCCCGCGGGCGCAGCGGCCACCACAGGGACCGGCCCAGCAGCGCGGCCAGGGCGGGCACCAGCACGATCGACAGCACGAAGGCGGAGAGCATGATGCCGACGGCCGTGGCGAAGCCGACCTGCTGCGTACCGGGTTGCGGGCTGACGGCCAGGCTGCCGAAGGAGGCGGCCAGCACCAGCCCCGCCGTGGCGATCGCCGGGGCGGTGTGGCGCACGGCCCGACCGACGGCCGCCCGGGCGGAACCGGGCCGGTCCATCTCCTCCCGGATCCGGTCGCTGATCAGGATGTTGTAGTCCGTGCCCAGCGCCACCACGAAGAGGAACAGCACCAGCGGCAGGGTGAAGTCCACGCCCGGCCGCCCCAGCACGTGCTGGAACGCCAGGGTCGAGGCCCCGAGCGTGGCGGCGAATCCGAGCCCGACCGCGATCATCAGCACCACCGGCGCGAGCAGGCTCCGCAACAGCGCCAGCAGGATGATCCCGATCAGGGCCGCCGCCACCGGGAAGATCACCTTGAGGTCCTTGTCGACCGCCACCGCGATGTCGGCGAACACGGCGGCCGTGCCCCCGACATGGGCCTCGGTCCCGGCCGGCCCGTTCGCCCGCACCGCCGCGCGGACCGGTCCGGAGACCAGGTCCCGGGACTCCTGGGTGCCCGGCGCGGTCGTCAGCAGCAGGTCGATGCGGGCGGCCCCGCGATCCTCGCTGATCACCGTGGGGGAGACCCGACCCACGCCCGGTACCCGGGCCAGCGCGCCGGCCAGCGCGGCCACCCGCCCCTCCGTCATCGGCGCCCCGTCCGTGGCCCGGACGAACACCCCGGCCGGTTCGGAGGCACCGGCGGGCAGGGAGCGGGCGATCTCCGCCGCCGTCTCCGTGGCCGCGGTGCGTTCGCCGCCCGCACCACCCTGCCCGTAGTCCACGCGCATCCCGACCAGACCCGCCGCGAGGGCCCCGAGCACCGCCACCGAGGCCAGGGTCAGCGCCACCGGACGCCGCTCCACCAGTCGACCCAGGCGGCCCGCCGAACCCTCGCGGGGAGCGGTGCGCAGGGTGCGCGAGGGCCAGAACATCCGGCGCCCGGTGACGGCCAGCAGCGCCGGCATCAGCGTCAGGCTGCCCAGCAGCATCACCAGCACCGCCACCGCGATGGCCGGACCGAGCACCCGGAACTGTCCGAAGGAGGCGATGCCCAGCGTGGCGAACGCGGCGACGATCGTCAGCGCCGCCGAGGTGACGGCCGTCCCGACCCGGCCCGCGACGAGCGCGGCGGCCTCGCGGCCCGACTGCTCCGGGTGGCGCCGCAGCTGTTCGCGGAAGCGGAACAGCAGGAAGAGGAAGTAGTCGACGCCGATGCCGATCAGCACGACGTTGATCAGCCCCGGGGTGGACGGGGCCAGGTCGATCCCGGTGAGCAGGGAGGCGCCGATCACCGCGCCGGCCGCCCCGCCGCCGATGATCGCCACCGCGACCAGGGGCAGCAGCGCCGCCGCCAGGCTCCGGAAGACCAGGACGTGCAGCAGCACGATCAGGGCCGTCATCGCGATGCCGACCACCATCGTCCGGGTCTTCTCGGCATCGGCGGTGTCCACGCCGCTCGCGAGCCCGCCGGTGAAGCCGGTGCGCAGCCCCGCCTCGCGGAACACGTCCCGGGCGTGGTCCCGGAAGGCCCGGTAGACGCCCTGGACCCCCGGATCCTGCGGGTTGCCGACGAACTCCACCGACAGCAGGCGGAAGGACCGGTCCGGCGCGGTCATGCCGGCGCCGATCGTCGGTACCTGCGAGTGGTCCTGGAGGAAGGGCGGGTCCTCCCGGTCCCTCGGCATGGTGATCCGGTCACGGCCCAGCTTCCCGGACAGCTCCTCGACGCGCCGTTCGTCGGCCGGGGACAGCTTCGCCCCGTCCGACCGGGCGACGAGGACCGTCAGCGGATCGGCGTCCGGGCGGGTGCCGAAGCTCTGCTCGGCGATCCGCAGCGCGGCGGCGGAGTCGTAACTCCTCGGCAGGAAGTCGGCGTTGCCCGCCTGCGTCGCCCGGAAGACGAACACCTGGCCCAGAATGGACAGCCCGATGCCCAGGACCGCCCACAGGGCGATCACCTTCCACGGATTCCTCGTCGAGCATCCCGTCAGGGCGCGGATCACTTTTCCTCCGGTCTGTGAGTCGTCCACCGGCGCAACCCGGCACCTCTCAAGACCATCAGCGGACCGGCCGCGAAACGTCCGGGCACAGGAGGAGTTCCCCGCCGGGACCACGGTCCGTACACCGCCCCGGACCAGGACCCCGGTCCTGGTCCGGGCCCCGACCCGGGGCTCCTCCCCGACGCCTCGCCCCCTGCCACAATGGAGTGACGAGACCGGCCGCGCGGCCGTCCGGGAACATCCCGGCGGCGACGGCCCGCGGGGGAGGACCGGCAGGGATGGGCATACGCGTCGACAGACCGACGTGGACGTGGACGAGGAACGACGGGCTGGTGGCCGTGGGCGCCGGCGGCGTCGACCTGCTGGGCCTCTCGGCCGGCAGCAGCGTCGGCGTCCCGCCGATCACACCGTTGGCGATGCTCCTCGTCATGCTCGCCTCGCTGACGTTGCTCGTGCGCCGCCACCACCCGGCGCTCGTGCACACGGCCGTGGTGGGTCTGAGCGCGGTCCTCGACCTGGTCTCCCCGGTGACCCCGGGCTTCACCATCACCATGGCCGTGTCCCTGTTCACGCTGGCCCGGTCCTGCCGGCCGCCCGTCGTCGCCCTCGGGGCCCTCGCGGCCGTGCCGCTGCCCCTGCTGGGGCGCGAACGGGGACTGGACGACGGCTGGATCCTCCTCGGGGCCGCGGTCGCCGCGGCCCTCGTCGTCATCTGCGCCGTCGCCATGAACCGCCGGCAGCGCGAGGTCGAGGCCAACCGGATGCTCCTCGCCGACCGCGCCGTCGCCGAGGAACGCCGGCGCATCGCCCGCGAGCTCCACGACATCGTGGCCCACCACATCACCACCATGCAGCTGATGGCGGGCGGGGCCCGCGCCAACCTGGCGCACGACCCCGAGGCCGCCCGGGAGGCCCTCGTCACCCTGGAGGGATCCGGCCGCATGGCCCTCGGCGAGATGCGCCAACTGCTCGACGTACTGCGGGCCGGGGAGGAACCCGAGCGGACCCCGCCCGCCCCGCAGCCCGGCACCGCCGACCTCGACCGGATCGTCACCGAGTCCCGCCTGGCCGGCATGGACACCGAGTTCAGCGTCGTCGGCCCGGTGCGCGCCCTGCCGCCGACCGTCGGACTGACGGTGTTCCGCGTCGTGCAGGAGGCCCTGACCAACGCCCGCAAGCACGCCGTCGGCGCCCGCGCCCGCGTCCGGTTGACGTACCGCCCGGACGGGGTCACCGTCGAGGTCCGCGACGACGGCACGCCCGCCGCGTCGCCCCGGCGGCCACCGGCCGCGCGCCCCGCGCCCGGCGGGGGATACGGTCTGATCGGCATGCGCGAACGCGTGGCCCTCCAGGGCGGGACCCTGGAGGCCGCCCCGCACCGCGACGGCGGCTTCCTGGTCGCGGCCCGCATCCCGGTGGCGCTCGGAGCGGGCTCCCCCGAAGCAGAGGAGACCCGCCGATGATCCGCGTGCTCATAGCGGACGACCAGCCGCTGGTCCGGCGCGGCCTCGCGCTGATCCTGGCGCCCGCCCCGGACATCGAGGTCGTCGGGGAGGCCGCCGACGGCGCCGAGGCGGTCGAACTGGCCGGCCGGCTGACCCCCGACGTGGTCGTCATGGACATCCGCATGCCGGTCCTGGACGGGGTGGGCGCCACCGCCGAACTGGCCCGCACCCTGCCCGCCTCCCGGGTCCTGGCCCTGAGCACCTTCGACATGGACGAGTACGTCGTCGCCGCGCTGCGCGCCGGCGCCCACGGCTTCCTGCCCAAGGACGTCTCCCCGGAGGAGCTGATCGACGCCGTCCACACCGTCCACACCGGCGAGGCCGCCGTCGCGCCGCGCCTGTTGACCCGCCTCATCTCCACCTACGTACGGTCCGGCCGGCGCGAGACCCCGACCGCCCCGACCGACGTACCGGCCGGACTCACCCCGCGCGAACTGGAGATCTGGCGGCTGCTGGCCACCGGGCACGACAACGCGGCCATCGCCGGCGAGCTGGACATCAGCGTCTCCACCGTCAAGAACCACCTCACCGGTGTCTTCGGCAAGCTCGGCGTCCGCGACCGGGCCCAGGCGGTCATCGCCGCGTACGAATCGGGCCTGGTCGAGGCGGGGCGGAGGAGCACTTGATCACCAAGTGCCCCCAGAAGACCGGATCGGCCCTGGTGGGCACGGCCTGACCAGCCAGAACACTGGATGATTCGCCCGTGCGCGGAGGGCTCCGGTCATGGCACAGTGCCTGGAGTGCCACTTCCGGACCAGGGAGCCCCCATGCGTGACCCGCACACCGCGCCGCCGACGCTCACGGCCCTGCCCGAGTGTCGGACCCGGCCGGGGCCGCCGAGTCCGCTGCCCTCCTGCCCGCGCTGCGCCGGCACGCCCGAGCGGATCTCGTGGCGTCAGCGGCCCGGTGAGCCGGTGGTGTTGGTCTTCGAGCCCTGCGGTCACCGCCACACGTCGCCCGCCCCGCCCGTCCTCGCGGTCGTCGACCCGCTCTGACCGCCGAGCGGCGCCGCGCACCGCCGGCACGAGGGCCCCGGACCACCTCGTATCCTGCACGTGGTCCGGCCCCCGGGCCGCTTCGACGATCCGCTCCGCGCCCCGCGCCGGGGCGGCGGGAAAGGGAGAACCCTGATGGACGTCCAGCACTTCGAGCGGATCACCGCGTTCATCGAGGCGCGGCTCACCCCGCTGTTCGCGGCGGAGAGCGGAAACGACGGCGGCTTCGCGATGGACGACACCTCCCGCGCGCTGCGCGCCCTGCGCAACAGCGTCCTGGAGGCCTCCGCGGTCAAGGGCCTCATCGAGCGGCGGGCGACGGCCGAGGGGCGCACCCGCGCCGTCATCGACCAGTCCGTCGAGCACCACTGGGACGTCCTGCGCGGGATCGCCCGCCAGTGGGAGGACCACGCCGACTTCCGCCGCGAGTTCAAGCGGCACGCGTGGGAGCTCGACGAGACCCCCGCCCCCGCCGGAGTCTGACCTCGGCCGCGCGACCCCCGGCGGCCCCGGGGGAGCGTCGCCTAGTGGCTGGGCGCCCCGCCGATGAGGTACTCGACCCGGCGGCGCAGGCCGGTCCAGCGCCGGTCGTGCCGGTAGGCCCGCCGCATGCTCCGGGCCCGTGCCCGGTGGCGTCGTCGGTAGAACCGGCGCGCCCACGGGGACACCGGCCGTGCCAGACGCACCGCCGCCACCAGGGCGATCAGCGGAACGACGACCCCGAGGACCGCCATCCGCGGTTTGCCCTTGAACAGGGCGACGATCGCCAGCAGCAGGTTGAGCACCACGGTGCCCACGGCCGTCAGCCGGTTCTGTTCCTGGTCCGGGGTCAGACCGTCCACCCCCAACGGGAGGAACCCGCACAGCAGCAGGGAGGCCAGGGCGGAGGTCATGATGACGACCTCGACGCTGAGCGTGCCCTCCTTCGTCCAGTAGACGTCGCTCAGGTGCAGGATCAGCGCGAACTCGTCCAGGACGAGGCCCGTCCCCATGCCGAAGAGCACCGCCGCGACCGCCGAGCCCCACCCCGTCCGGCCGCCCCCGATGGCGGTGAAACCGCCCACGGTCATGAGGATCACCCCGGGGACGGCGTGGTGCACGTGCAGGCCGCCCGGCGTGACGTTGCGGAAGGGGCCCTTGCCGGCCCGGATCATCCGGGTGATGACCCGGGTCACGGCGAAGGTCACGACGAACGCGGACAGCGCCAGCAACAGCGGCAGTTTGCCCGGCTCCAGGATGTTGCGGTACCACCATGACCCCATGCCGTCACCCTCCCGGGAGGGCCGGGACCGCGCACCGCGAACACCGCCGTTCGGGCGGCGTGCGCGGTCCCGCGGTCCCGCAGTCCCGGGTCAGCCGGCCGTGACGGCGTTCTCCTCGTTCTCCTCGTCCGCGCGGGCGGCCCGGCGGCGCAGCGCGTCCTCGTCCGTGTCCGCGTCGTAGGAGATCAGCTTCGGCAGCAACGCGGCCAGGACCGCCACCGACGCCACGCAGGCGAGACCGCCGCTCCAGAACGCGGGCCGGGTGCCCGTCCAGCCGGCCATGGTGCCCGCCCGGACCTGGCCGAGCTGCGGGCCGACGCTGTACGAGAGCACCTCGATGCCGGCGAGCCGACCGCGCAGCTCCTCCGGGATCGTCTGGTTCCAGATCGTCGCCCGGCCCAGGCCGCTGAGCATGTCGCCCGCTCCCGCGATCGCGAGGCACAGCAGCACCCACCAGATCCCGTGGAACCAGCCGGCGGCCGCGATCGCCAGGCCCCACGCCGTCGCGCCGAACACCACCAGCAGGCCGTGGCGCCGCACCCGCGACACCCATCCGCTGGTCATGCCCAGCACCAGCGAACCCACGGCCCCGGCCGAGTACATCAGGCCCAGGGCCCACACCGCGTCCAGCTCGTCCGCGAGGAACGGCAGGATCGTGTTCGGGAACGCGAAGAACATCGCCGCCAGGTCGACGGCGTACGTACCGAGCAGGACCGGACGGCTCCAGGCGTAGCGGGCGCCCTCGGCGATGCCCCGCAGCGAGGGCCGTTCACCGCCCTTGACCGGCGGCGCCGGTCGCAGCCGCGTGCACAGCACGACGGACACCAGGAACCCCGCGACGGTCACCGCGTAGGCCGACGCGTAACCGGCGTACGCGACCACCAGGCCGGCCAGCGCCGGACCGGCGATGGCCCCGAACTGGTAGCGCAGCCCGTTGAGCGCGGCGGCGGCGCTCAGCTGGTCGTGGGGCACGATGCGGGCCATCAGCGAGTCCAGCGCCGGCCTCTGGAGCCCCGTCAGCCCCGACACTCCGGCCGCCACCACGTACAGCGGCCACAGCAGGGGGTCCGGCAGCAGCGCGTTCACCAGCAGGACCAGTGCCAGGACGCCGAGGCCCGCCTCCGTCAGGAGGATCAGCCGCCGCCGGTCGACGGCGTCGGCGAGCGCGCCTCCGTAGAGCCCGCAGACCACCAGCGGCACCAGCTCGACCGCGCCCATCGCGCCGACCGCGAGCGGCGAGTCGGTCATGTGCTTGATCTGGAGCGGCAGCGCGATCATCGCCATGAACGAACCGAAGAAGGTGACCGTGCCCTGGTAGAACAACAGGCGGAAGTCCCGACTGGATCGCCACGGGGCGAGATCAGGCAAAACGGCGGCGAAACGGGAGGTACTCACAACGGGCCATCGTGCGGGTTCGCCCGAGGGGGGAGCAAACCGTTTTTCGCCCCGGACGGACGAATGCGCGGCCCCGCGCGTGGCAGGGCGCGCCCCGCGTGGCAGCCATGGACCATGTCGCCGGTGTCCCCGTTCCTGCGCACGGCCGCCGCCCACGCCTGGCGCCTGCTGGTCGTCGGCGTCGCCGTCTACGCGGTGTTCGCGGTGCTGGGCCGCTTCCACGAGATCGGGGTGGCGCTCTTCCTGGGGCTCGTGGTCACCGCCCTGCTCGCCGTCCCCACCCGGCGCCTCGCCCGCGTCCTGCCCCGCCCCCTCGCGGTCGCGGTGAGCCTGCTCGGCAGCGCGGTGCTGGTCCTCGGCGTGCTCTCCCTGGTCGGCGAGGCGGTGGCGGGGGAGAGCGCCACCCTGGTCCGGGAGTTCCGCGAGGGGCTGGCGGGCATCGAGGCGTGGCTGGCCGGGCCGCCGTTCCGGGTGAGCCCGGGAGCGCTGTCCGACCTCCAGTCCCACATCGGCGCCTACCTGTCGAGCCACCGCTCGACGCTGATCGGCAGGGCGCTGAGCGGCGCCGGGCACGTCGTCGAGGTGCTCACGGTGCTGGCCCTGGCCGTCTTCTCCGCCGTCCTCTTCCTGCACGGCGGGGAGCGGCAGTGGTCCTGGTTCTGCTCCGAACTGCCCGAGGGGGCGCGGGGGCGGGTGGACGTCGGCGGTCGGGCGGCCTGGCGTACGTTCACCGGATACACCCACGGGATCGTGGTGGTCGCCGCGACCAACGCCGTCCTGGTCGGGCTGGCCCTGTACTTCCTCGGCGTGCCGCTGGCCGTCCCGTTGGCGCTGCTGGAGTTCTTCGCCGCGTTCGTGCCCCTCGTGGGGTCCCCGGTCGCGCTGGCGATCGCCGCGGTGGTGGCGCTCGCCGCGAAGGGGCCGGTGATCGCGGGCGTGGTGATCGCCCTGATCGTGGTCATCGGCCAGATCGAGGGGCACCTGCTGCACCCGCTCGTGATGAGCCGCGCGGTGCGGCTCCACCCGCTGGTGGTGGCCGTCTCCGTGATCGCGGGGACCATCGCGGCGGGTGTGGTCGGGGCGGTGGTCGCGGTCCCGCTGGTCTCCGTGGTCTGGTCGGTGCGCACCGCCCTGCGCGCCCACGCCGGACCGGAGCGGGCCCCCGCGCCGGCGCCGACGGCCCCCGATCCCGACGACTGAGCCCCATCCCGAGGGCGGGCGTCGCTCCGGACGGCCGATGCCGGCCGCCGTCGGGCGGGCCGTGCGCGACGGGGCCGCTTACCTTGGGATGGGGGCGAGAGGGTCCACGGACGCGGAGGTGGTGGCCATGGCGGAGCACACGCACGGACCGGCGGCGAACGACCTGGAGGACGGTCGACTGCTCAAGGAGCTGGAGACCATCCACCGCACCCGCCACGAGACCCTCCTGCACGGGTCCGACGAAGCCCTGGCCACGCACTCGCACCGGCTCAAGGAGCTGGAGGAGGAGTACGTGCGCCGCCACCCCGACCGGGCCCGCACCGCCGCCCGCACCCGCTCGGGCGCCCGAGCCCGCGCCGCCGGCGAGGACTGACGCCCGCACGGACCGGGACCCCGCCCCGGCCCCGGCCGCACCCTGCGTATCGCCCCCGTGCCACTCCGGCGCGGGGGCGTTCCTGCTGCGCCCGACCACCCCCGCTTATGAGCCACCTTTGCATCGAGTGAGACAAAAATGTATCGTTCGAGGCGAAGGAGGCTCATCGTGATGCGTGAAGAAGAACTGCTCGACGGCGCCGCGCGTGTCCTCGCCGGCGACCACAGCGCCTCGATGGTGCAGATCGCGGCGGGCATCGGCACCAGTCGGGCCACCCTGAGTCGTCGCTACGCCACCCGCGAGGCCCTGCTCAAGGCGGTCGCCGTGCGCGCCATCCACGTGGTCGACGGCTGCCTGGCCCCCGTGGACCTCGACGCGGCCGGCGCCGACGGTGCCGCCTTCGACGCCGCGCTGGAGGAGCTGGTCGTCGCCCTGCTGCCCGCGGCCCACCTGTACGGGTTCACCACGCGCGACGCCACCGTCCTCGCCGACCCCGCGTTCCGCGCCGGCGTGGAACGCCAGGACCGGCGGGCCCTCGCCTTCCTCGCCCTCGGCCAGAGCCTGGGACGGGTCCGCGCCGACCTGCCGCCCTACTGGATCTGGTACTCCCTGTGGGGCCTGCTCGACGCCGCCGCCGAGGGCGTCCGCGACGGCCACCTGGCCCCCCGCGACATCGGCCGGCTCGTCCTCACCTCCTTCCTCGGCGGCGCGCGGCCCCCCTGGCCGCCCCCGGCCCCCGCCCCCACCGCCTGAACCGCCGCCCCCGAGCGGCACCCGTGCACGACACCGAACGGAATCCCATGCACACCCCCACGCCGGACCCGCGTCGCTGGACCGTCCTGGCGATCCTCTCCGGCAGCCTCCTGCTCATCTCGATGGACACCACGATCCTCAACGTGGCCTTCCCCTCGCTCGTCGCCGACCTCCAGCCCGGCGCCGTGCAGCAGCTGTGGATCATCGACGTCTACGCCCTCGCCCTGTCCGGGCTCCTCGTCACCGCGGGCGCCCTCGGCGACCGCTGGGGCCGCAAGCGCCTGCTCATGGCCGGCTTCGGCATCTTCTCCGCCGCCTCCCTGCTCGCCGTCTTCGCCACCGAGCCCTGGCAGCTGATCGCCGCCCGCGCCCTGCTCGGCATCGGCGGCGCGGCCATCATGCCGTCCACCCTGTCCATCCTGCGCAGCGTCTTCACCGACGCCAAGGAGCGGGCCTTCGCCCTCGCCGTCTGGGCCGCCGTCTTCGGCGGCGGCATGGCCTTCGGCCCCGTCGTCGGCGGGCTCCTCGTCCAGGACTACGGCTGGCACTCCGCGTTCCTCCTCAACCTGCCCGTGGCCGCCCTCATCGTCGCCGCCGGCCTGCGCTACCTGCCCGAATCGCGCAACCCGGCAGCGCTGAAGGGCCGCTGGGACTGGTGGGGCGTCGCCCAGTCGATCGTCGGCATGCTCGCCCTCGCCGGCGGCATCAAGCAGCTCGGCAAGAGCGGCGTCGGCTCCCCGCTGCCCTGGGCGCTGCTCCTCCTCGCCGCCGTCGCGCTCACCGTGTTCGTGCGGCGTCAGCTGCGCGTGGAGCACCCGCTGCTCCAGGTCCGGCTGTTCGCCAAGCCCGCCTTCAGCGTGGCCGCGACCGCGATCTTCCTCCCGATGGTGGGCATGGGGGCGATCCTGTTCCTCGTCACCCAGTGGTTCCAGTACGGCCAGGGCTACACCCCGCTGGAGGTCGGACTGCGCCTGCTGCCCGCGCC
The DNA here is from genome assembly GCF_040650855.1 of Streptomyces sp. NPDC048606. Lineage (NCBI taxonomy): Bacteria > Bacillati > Actinomycetota > Actinomycetes > Kitasatosporales > Streptomycetaceae > Streptomyces > Streptomyces sp. NPDC048606. The sequence goes on from NZ_JBEZIB010000031.1 coordinate 43,855, forward strand.
GCTCGCGCTGATCTGCGCCTCGATCGTGGCGCCCGCCCTGATGCACCGCTTCCCGATCCGGCACGTGCTCGGCGCCGGACTGGTCGTCCTCGCCGTCGGCATGGCCCTGCCCTGGACCCTCCAGCAGTACACCGACCTCGGCTACCCGGCCTTCGCCGCCGCCCTCACCGTCATGGGGCTCGGCGCGGGCGTGGCGACCACCGTCGCCTCCGTGACCCTGGTCTCGGCCGCCCCCGCCGCCGAGGTCTCCAGCGCCGCCGCCATCGAGGAGACCTGCTACGAACTGGGCTCCGCCATGGGCGTGGCCATCCTCGGCAGCACCGCCGCCGCCCTCTACCGCGGCAACCTGCCCGTCCTCGACCTCGACGGCCCGGCCGCGCGGTCCGTACGGGACTCCGTCGGCGAGGCGGCGCACGTCGCCGACCGCATCGGCGGCACGGTCGGCCAGGCCCTCCTGGACACGGCCTCGCACGCCTACACCCTGGCGATCACCCCGGCCTTCCTGATGGCCGGAGCCCTGGCGGTCGCCGCGGCGGCCACCACCTGGGCGCTGATCCCGCGCGACCTCCAGCCCACCGAGAACCACTGATCCACCCGGCCCGCGCCACCCCCGGCCGGGCCCTCGACCCCGCTCCCGACCCCGCTCCCGGACCCGCCCCAAGGGCCTGTCGTCGAACTCCCGCCTGCCCCGCGACGCCCGGCACGCGCTCTCGCCGCACCGGGCGAAAGACCGAGTACGTCCAGTACACGTGCTTCCGCCCGGCACGCCGAGAGCACGCACCGGACGCCGCGGGGCCGCCCTCCGGGCGACGACGGGAGTTCGACGACAGGCCCTAGCGCGGTGCCGGGAGCGGCGTCGTGTACGCGCTCACCGCGGGCCCGAACGGCGGGGCCGCCGGAGCCGGCCCCAGGGTGGTCGTACCCGGCGCGGCCGCCCGGTGGCCCAGCCCCGTACGGTAGGCGTCCAGCGCGGCCTCCACCCGGCCCTCCCGGCGCAGCAGATCGCCCAGCAGCCGGCACACGTCCGCCAGGTCGCCCCCCGCGCCGCTGCGCTCCAGCAGCGCCAGCGCCCGTACGTAGTGCTCCTCGGCCGCCTCGACGTCCCCGCGCTCCTGCGCGATCAGCCCCAGCAACCGGTGCGCGCCGCCCGCGTGCACGGCCCCCGGAGCGGTCGCGCCCGCGCCCGACTCCAGCAGGTCGGTGACCAGCGCGGCGGCCTCCCCGGGCCGGCCCAGGCGCCGCAGCACGTCCGCGAGCTCCACCTCCACCTGCGCCGTGAAGAGCACGGCCCGCCGGGCCCGCAGCATCTCCCGGGCGATCCGCAACTCCCGTTCGGCCGCGTCGAGCTCGCCGTGCTGGGCCTGGACGTACCCGCGCATCCAGTGGCAGTGCGCCAGGTCCGTGCCCCACCGCAACCGCCGGTAGGCCTCCTGCGCCTTCGCCAGCGAGGCGTCGGCGTCCGCGATCCGCCCCTGCGCCAGGAACGTCCGCGCCACCTGCCGGTGCATCCCCGCCACCAGCGCCGGATCCCCGACCTCGGGGGCCAGGGCCAGGGCCGACTCCGCCGCGTGGGCCGCGCGGGCGTGTGCGCCCATGTCGATGTACGGCCCGATCACCGCCGCGTACAGCAGCACCAGCGCCTCCGGATCACCCAGACCGCCCGCGTTGAGGGCGTCGATCGTCGACTCCAGCAGGTAGCAGGCGTAGCGCAGTTCCCCCGCGAGCAGATGGGCGACGGCCCGACCCCGGATCGCGCGGGCCCGGCGCGGCAGCGGTTCGTCCGCCCACAGGGACTCCGCCGCCTCGAAGCGGGCGGCGGCCTCCGCCAGCTCCCCGGCTTCCAGGGCGCAGTCACCCAGACCGAGCAGCGCCTCGACCCGCTCGTCGACCAACTCCAGCCGCTCCGCCTCGGCGAGCAGCTCCCGGTAGCGCGGTGCCGCCTCGGCCGCCGACCCGGTGGCGAGGGCGCGCTGGGCGTCCGTCAGGGCCAGCCGCAGTTCGGTCGCCAGGCGCGGCGGCCGGCCGGTCGCCAGCTCCTCGTACGAGACGTCGAGCCGCCCCGCGAGGAAGCGCAGGGCGTTCTCGGACGGGCGGACCTTGCCCGACTCCAGGGTCGACACGTAGGCCGGGGTGTAGGAGGGCTCGGCCAACTGCCGCTGTGTGAGACCGCGTTCGCCGCGCAGACGCTGCACCCTGCGGCCGATCTCGACCGGTTCGTCCATCAAATCCCCCCGTGGCGGACCCTGTTGTCGCGGCTCCCCAGTATTCAGCGGGAACCGGCCATTGCGCACGCCCTGGCCGGCGCCTAGTTTAAGCAGCCGGTTCAATCTGCTTATCCACTTGCTTAACTCCCCTTATCCCGTGGAGGACTTGATGGGACCTGCCGTCCGACCGGGCCCGCGACGAGGCCCGCGAACCGGTCCGCGGGCGGTGCTCGCGGCCCTCTGCGCGGGCGCCGCGCTGCTCGCCGCCACCACCCCCGCCGCCGTGGCCGAACCGCACCGGCGCGCCGGTGTCGAGGTGGAGATACCCGGACCTGAGAACGGGCCGGAGGCCGGCTCCGGCCACGTCGAGGTCCCGGCGGCCGGTCGGGCGAGGACCGCCTCGCCACCGTCCGGCGCGGCCGCCCGCGCGGCCGACGGCGCCGTCACCGCCCTGGTCGAGACCGGCCCCAGCGCCGACCGCCTGGACGTCGTGGTCGTCGGCGACGGCTACACCGCCGAGGAACTGGGGAAGTTCCACGCCGACGCCCGCGCCAAGTGGGCCGAGGTCACCGCCGTGGAGCCGTACACCACCTACCGCGAATACTTCAACGTCTGGACCGTCGACGCCGTCTCCGCCCAGTCCGGGGTCTCCGGCGACCCCGGCCCCGACACGGTCCGCGACACCGCCCTCGGCACGTACTTCTGGTGCGAGCGGATCGAACGGCTGCTGTGCGTCGACCAGGACAAGGTGGACGCGTACGTCGCCCGGGCCCCCGAGGCCGACCTCGTCCTCGTCCTCGCCAACAGCGCCAAGTACGGCGGCGCCGGCTACAACGAGCCCAGCGCGACCCTCGGCTACGAGGGCATCTCCACCGCCTCCGCCGGACACCCCAAGTCCGGCCAGGTCGCCATCCACGAGACCGGACACTCCCTCGGCAAGCTCGCCGACGAGTACGACTACCCCGGCGTCCCCGACTACGAGCGCTACACCGGCCCCGAGCCCGCCGACACCAACATCACCACCCTGGACGCCGCCGCCCTGGCCGACCGCCGGGTCAAGTGGCACCGCTGGCTGGGCGAGACCTCCCCCGACGGCGGCACCGTCGGTGCGTACGAGGGCGGCGGCTACTACGTCACCGGGCTGCGCCGACCCACCGGCGAATCGCTGATGCGGATCCTCGGCAAACCCTTCAACCTGCCCGGCGTCGAGGCGATGATCGCGGGCTTCCACCGGCACGCGAACCCGGCCACCGCGCTCACCCCGACGGACCGGACGCTGCGCGCGCGCCACACCGCGAAGATCGCCGTACCGCGCCTGGCCGGCCCGGCCGGCAGTGCGCAGCCCGTCGTCCGTTGGTACCTCGACGGACGCGAACTGCGGCGCTTCGCGGGGCGCGAGCAGGTGCGCGTGGCGGAGCTGTGGCTGTTCGACCTGCGCTCCCACCGCCTGTCGGTGACCGTCGAGGACCGGACGCCGGCCGTCCGCGACCTCGAGATCGCCCGCACCCTCACCTCCACCCTCACCTGGAACGTCCGGCTGTGACACGGTCCGGGGCCCTTCCCGGGCCCCGGCCGCGCCGTCACCCCGCCGGTGGGGGCAGTGCGTCCCACAGGGCGCAGTGGTGCGCGGGCGCCGGGTCGACCGCGCGGATCGCGCCGGCCCGAGGGTCCAGGTTCAGCACCGAGGCGGGGGAGGAGGCGAACCGGGGCCAGACGGGGTCGCCCGGCGCGTTCGGAGAGCCGGTGCGCGCGAAGCGCGTCCAGTAGTCCCTCATCCGCTCCGACAGGGTGCGCTGGCGGTCCGTCAGCGCACCGGCGGTGAACAGGGAGGGCAGCTCGGAGCCGTGCGAAGCCCCCAACGGGAAGCCCGCGACTTTCGGGACCCCCGCGAAGTTCGGGGCGCCGCCGTCGCTGAAGAGGTAGCCGTACGTGGGGACGTGGCGCGCCAGGGCCCTGCTGTCGCGCAGCGTCGGGCAGACGAAGGAGACGTCGGAGAGCACGGCGGCCCAGGCGAGCGCGGGCGTCGGGTACGCGGTGGGCGGATAGGACGCCTCCACGGCCGGGGCGGCGGCGCCGAAGGAGGCCCGCAGCCGTTCGCGGTAGGCCCGCGCGTCCTTCACGGGACGGGCGCCCAGGGTCAGGGCGACGAACACCCGCATCTCGTCCGTCGTGGAGCCCTGCATCACCGGAACCCGGTGGAAGCGTCCCTCGGCGAGTGCCCGGACGGGCTCGACGGGCAGCACGGAACCGCCGTACGCCAGTGCGGAGAAGCGTTCCATCAGCGCGGGCGTCACCAGCCGGTCCGTGCCCAGGGCGCGAAGGCAGTCGAGGACGGCCCCGGCCGGCCGGTCGCCGCAGCCCAGTTCCTTCGCCGCCGCCACCCCTTCGGCGACCGTACGGGCCGCCGGCACGAACGGCCGGTAGCTCCCGCCCGTCGGCAGCAGCGCGTACGGGGGCATCGTGGTCGAGCAGGAGCCGCTCTGGACGATCGCCCGGGCGAACAGGCCGGCCGAGCCGGGGGCGGCCAGGTGGGCGCAGACGCTCAGCCCGCCCGCCGACTCCCCGAACACCGTGACCCGCCCCGGATCGCCGCCGAAGCGGGTCGCGTTGGCCCGCACCCAGCGCAGGGCGGCCTGCTGGTCGGCGAGGCCGAAGTCGGGCGCGCCGCCCAGCTCGGGGTGGCCGAAGAACCCGAGGACCCCGAGCCGGTAGTTGACCGTGACGACCACCGCGTCACCGCGCAGGCTCAGCGGGTCCGGTCGGTAGAGGTCCCCCGCGCCCAGCCGGAAGCCGCCCCCGTGGAACCACACCATCACCGGGCGGCCCCCGCCCGTCCCCGCCGGGGCGGTGACGTTGAGGAACAGGCAGTCCTCCGACCCGCTCGGCCCGCCCGGCCCCAGGGCCGGCAGCTGCGGGCAGTGCGCGCGCGGGGTCCCGGCGTCGAGGACGCCCGTACGGCGCGGGGCGGGCCGGGGCGGCCGCCAGCGCAGCGCGCCGGTGGGCGGGGCCGCGTAGGGGATCCCGTCGAAGGTGTCGTGGCCGCCGTGCGCGCGGCCCCGTACGGGCCCCTCGGAGGTCATCACCAGGGGGCGGGCCGAGGTGCCGCCGCCGGACACGGTCGAGGGCGGGCCGGAGCCGGCAGCGCAGAGCAGGAACAGCGCGGGCGCCAGGGCCGCCGACAGTCCGCGCCCGAGCCGTCGGCGGCGACCGGGCGGGAGGGGGCCGGGAGAGAGGGGGCCGGGGCGGAGGCCGACGGTACGGGGGCGGGGCGGACGGGGGTCCGGCACGGGGCGACTCCCCTGATCGGCGGGTGGATCCCGCCACTGTGCCGCGCGGGCCCGACCCCGGCCCCCGTTGATCGCGGCGTGTCCGCGCGGGCCGCCCGTACGACCGGGGAGACCCCCGTTTGCCCGCCCCGAATGGCGCAGTACCGACATATGCCGCTGAATGTAACAGAGCGTGCGATTCCCATGACGCACGATGACCGGCGCGCGATGTGTAGACCCGCGCGTCGGCGAACGGAGCTTTCCATGAACGACCCCAGCACCCTCGCGGCGACGCAACACGACGACCGTGAAGGACCTTCCGCCACCCCGGACCCGACCGTCGGTCACCTCCCCGACCCGCATGTCGTCCCGGTCGTCCCCCCTCACCCGATCGTCGCCGGCCACGTCGCCGGCCACGTCGCGGTCCCCGATCACCCCGTCGCCCAGGGCCTTCCGGCCGCACCCGACGCCCCCGCCATCCCCGACCTCCCCGCCTCCCACGGCCTCCCGGCCGCCGCACCCACCGTCCCCCACACCCCCGTCGTCCCCACCGCACCCGTGGTGCCGGCCGTCCCGGACGTGTCCGCGCCGACGACGCCGACGGCTCCGGCGCCCGTCGCCCCGGCTCCCGTGACCCCCGCGGGCCCGACCGCGCGCCGGCCCGAGCCCGAGCCGGCGCCCGAGCCGGCGCCCGAGCGGCTCTCGCGGGCCGAGCCGTGGCCCGCACCCGTCCCGGCGTCGGAGCCGGCCCTGCCGCCCGTCCCCGACGCCGACCAGTCCACCGCGCCCATACGGACGTTGCTGGAGACGGCGGCCACCTGCCGGCCCGTCGAGGAGGTCACGGCGCTCGTCGGCCTCCTCAAGCAGAGCGGCCAACACCCCGACCCGGGACACGACGCGCTCCGCGCCGCCGCCGTCTCCCGGCCCGTCCACGAGGTCCGGCACATGGTGTCGCTGCTGGGCGCGGCACCGCACGAGGAGGTCGAGGCCGACGTGACCCTGCGCGCGGCCGCCGTCGGACGGCCCATCGAGGACGTGGCCCTGCTCGCCGGCATCCTCGCCGCCGAGGCCGAGGCCGCCCCCGAGACCGCCCCCGCGCCCACGGCCGTCCGAGCCCCCGCGCCCGGCGCCGCCCGGGCGAACGACCGCCGGGCCGGAGGACCCCCGCCCGCGGTACGCCACCGCCCCGCGCCGGACCGCCCCGCACCGCAGCCGGCGGCGCGCGGCCGGACCGGATCCCCGCCCGCGGCCCCGGGGGGCGTCCCCCCGTCGACCCCGGAACGCCCCCCGACGCCCGTCGGCCTCCAGGCCGCGCTGCGCCACCTCCTGCGCTGGCCGACGGCCGCCGCGCTGCTGCTCTGCGGGGTGCTCCACCTCCCCGGGAACCTGGCCGAGGCCCCGGCGCCCGTCCCCGCCGACCTGCTGCCCCTGGCCGCGTCGCTGCTGTGCCTCGCCCTCGGGGCCCTGCTGGCGGTACGGGACACCCCGCTGGTGTGGCGGGCCGCGGCGGTGACCGCCCTCGCGGTCGTCACCCTGCACGTCGTCGGCGGCATCGTGTTCTTCGACCCCCTCGACGGCTCGCTCGGCGGCCCCCACGGATGGGCCGGCGTCACCGTCGTCCTCGGCGCGGGGACCGCGGCCGTCCTCGCCGGCGTGGCCCTCAGGTACCGGGCGCCCCGCGCCCGGAGGGGCGGCGAGGCCTGACCCACCCGCAGGACCGGACCCCGGCCGCGCGCCCCGCGGCCGGGGTTCCCCCGTACCACCGCCCCGCGCCCGCGCGGGGCCTCACCGCGCCAGCAGGTCCACGGCCCCGGCGAACACCCGGGGCAACCGCACCGCCAGCGGGACGACGCGCCGCGCCAGCGCGGGCCGGCGACGGGCCCACAACAGCGAGGACGTCAGGGCCCGGTACCCCCGCGACACCTCCCGCCAGGCCCGCTCGTACTCCTGCGGCCGGCCCGCCCGCACGCACCGTACGAGCTCCCCGGCCGCCGAGAGCGCCAGCGTCAGCCCCTCCCCGGTCAGCGCGTCCACGTACCCCGCCGCGTCCCCCACGAACAGCACCCGCCCCGCCACCCGCGTCCGCGCCCGCTGGAGCAGCGGCCCGGCGCCGCGCACCGCCGCGTCCGGCCCGGGCGCCGGCAGCCGGTCGGCCAGCAGCGGGAACCGGGCCAACTGCGCGTCGAAGGGCGCCTGCCGCGAGGTGAGCACGGCCACGCCGATCCGGTCCGGGCCGATCGGCGTCACGTAGGCCTCGGACCCCGGCGACCAGTGGACCTCCACCAGGTCGCTCCACGGCGCGACCGCGTAGTGCCGGCGCAACCCGTACCGGGCGGGCCGCCCCGGCACGGCCGGCAGGCCCACCCCGAGGGAGCGGCGCAGCGGCGAGTGGAGGCCGTCCGCCGCCACCAGGTAGCGGGCCGTCAACCCGGCCGCCACCACCCGCCGTTCGTCCTGGACCACCTCGCCGACCCGCCCCCGCACGACCCGCACCCCGAGCTCCGCCGCCCGCCCGGCCAGCGCCGCCTGGAGGTCCGTACGCCGCGTGCCGCGCCCGGGGCCGGAGCGGAACAGCGCCTCCGCCCGCAGGCCCGTCGCCCCGTCCACGTAGCCGATCCCGCGCAGCGGACGGCCCGGCACCGACACGCCCAGCCCGGTCAGACGGCGTACCGCCCCCGGCATCAGCCCCTCGCCGCAGGCCTTGTCGATCGGGGTCGGCCGGGGCTCGACCACCACCACCTCCAGCCCGGCGAGGGCGCCGTGGATCGCGGTGGCCAGACCGGCCGGACCGCCGCCCGCCACGACCAGGTCGATCACGGGGCGACCCCCGCCGGCACCGACGGCCGCGGCCCCGACAACGAGTCCAGCGCCGCGTCCTCACACCGGATCCGCACCCGCAGCAGCCAGGCGTTGGCCGCCGTGAAGACCAGGGCCGTCACCCACGCCGAGTGCACCAGGGGCAGCGCCACCCCCTCCACCACCACCGCCACGTAGTTGGGATGCCGCAACCACCGGTAGGGGCCCGCCACCACCAGCGGCAGATCCGGGACGACGATCACCCGCGTGTTCCACCGCGGCCCCAACGACACGACGCACCACCACCGCAGCCCCTGCGCCGCGAGCACCAGGGCCAGCGCCGTCCAGCCCGGTGCCGGCAGGAACGGCCGGTACGTCGCCTCCACCGCGCAGCCCACCAACAGCGCCGTGTGCAGGGCCACCATGGTCGGGTAGTGGCCCCGACCGTACTCGCGTCCGCCCCGCGCGAGGCTCCAGGCGGCGTGCCGGCGGGCGGTGACGAGCTCGGCCAGCCGCTCGACGGCCACCAGCGCGAGCAACAGCAGGTACCAGGCGGCGGAGGGGGCCACGGAGTTCACCTCGGGAAACGACGGCGGGGCGGCGGCGAGCGTCGTCGACACCGCGCTCACCACCGCAGCAGGACGAGTTCGGAGGCGAAGCCCGGTCCGAAGGCCACCATCAGCCCGACCGCACCCGGCGCCGGCGGCCCCGCCGCCCGGGCGGAGCCCAGGATGTGCAACACGGACGCCGAGGACAGGTTGCCGACCTCGGCCAGCGAGCGACGGCTCGCCGCGAAGGCCTCCCCGGGCAGCCCCAACCCCCCGGCCAGCACGTCAAGGATCCTCGGACCGCCCGGATGGCACACCCAGACGTCGACGTCGGCCGGCTTGAGGTCATGGCCGGCGAGGAAGGACTCGACCTCCTCCACGACGTGCAACCGCACCAGCTCGGGCAGTTCACGGCCCAGCAGCATGCGGAAGCCCCAGTGGCCGATGTCCCAGCCCAGCAGGTGCCCCGTACCCGGATACAGCCGGCTGCGCGCGTCCACCACGAACGGCCCGGCGCCGGCGTCGTGCAGCGGGTGCCTCGCCCCCACCGCGACCAGCGCCCCCGCGCCGTCCCCGAAGAGGGCTCCGGCGACCAGACCGGCCATGGAGGCGTCCGACGGCTGGAGCGTGAGCGAACACAACTCCGTGGACAGCAGCAGGGCCGCGTCCGCCGGACGGCCCTCCAACAGGTCGTGCACCCGGGCGAGCCCCGCTGCCCCCGCCGCGCAGCCCAGGCCGAACAGCGGCAGCCGCCGCACGTCGGGACGCAGTCCGCACCGCTCGGCGAGGCGGGCCTCCAGGGACGGGGTGGCGAGCCCGGTCACCGTCGTGGACACCACCGTGTCCACCGCGCCGGGCTCCAGGCCCGCGTCGGCGAGGGCCGCGCCCACGGCGTCGGCCCCGAGGTCCGAGGCCACCTCGACGAACCGGGCGTTGGTCGTGCCGAAGTCCTCGCCGGGCCCGTACTCCTCCAACGGGCGGGCCAGGTACCGGGCCTCGACCCCGGCCGCCGCGTGCACCCGGCTGAGCAGCGCCGGGTCGACCCCTGGGGGCAGACACCCGGCGAGCGCCCGCGTGATCAGCGCCTGCGGATAGCGGTGGGGAGGGAACACGCTGCTCACTGCAAGGACACGTGTCATCGGGCCAACATAGGGAAGAAGCGCCGCCGCGCCGCGAAGGACGCGAGGGGTCCGCGAAGGACGTGCCGACACGGCGTAGCGTGACGGCGTGCCCGCCGCGACCCACCCCGCCCCGCACGCCGGACGCCGGCCGCCGCCCCCCACCCCACCGACCCGCCGCTCGGCCCTCACCCGGGCGGGCGGCCTGCTGCGCGCCTGCCATCCGGCGCCCGCGGCGGCCGTGACCCTGTGCTCCGCCGTCCTGGCCGCGGCCGTCGGTCGAGGGGTCGCGGGCACGGCCGTCACGGCCGGCGCGGTCGCGGCGGGCCAGCTCTCGGTCGGCTGGTGCAACGACCGGGTCGACCTGGCCCGCGACCGGGCCGCCGGCCGCCGGGACAAACCCCTGGTGACGGGCACGGTCCGGCCCGCCGACGTGACCGCCGCCGCGCTGACGGCGCTGCTGCTGTGCGTGCCGCTGTCGCTCGCCTGCGGGACGGCGGCCGGTCTCGCGCACATGGTGGGGGTGGCGGCGGCCTGGGCGTACGACCTGTGGCTCAAGAAGACGCCCGGCTCCTGGATCCCGTACGCCCTCGCCTTCGGGCTGCTCCCGGCCTTCGTCACGCTCGGCCTGCCCGGCGCGCCGTGGCCGCCTCCCTGGCTGACCGGCGCCGCCGCCCTGCTCGGCGTGGGCGCGCACCTCGCGAACGTCCTGCCCGACATCGACGACGACCTCGCCGCCGGGGTACGGGGCCTGCCGCAGCGGCTGGGCGCCCGCCGGGCGGCCCCCCTCGCCGGGCTGCTGGTGTTCGCCTCGGCGGTGGCCCTGGTCGCCGGGCCGCCGGGGCCGGTCTCCCCGTACGGCCTGTCCCTGCTCGCGCTGACCTTCGCCCTGCTCCTCGCGACGGTCCGTGCACCCGGCCGGATCCCGTTCCTGGCGGTCCTCGGCGTCGCGCTCGCCGACGTGGCCCTCCTGCTGATGCGGGGAGCGGGGGTGGGTTAGGAGGTGTCCGCGGGCCAGGGCCTGCCCTCGCGGTCAGGCCGTGTCCTCGGGGTCAGGGAGCGGGCGGGCGGCGGGTACGGGTCCAGGCGCGGAGGTCCCGCGCCGACCAGGTGTTGATCACCCGTTCCGGGGGCACCCCGCACTCCACCGCCCGTTCGCAGCCCACGATCTGCCAGTCCAGCTGGCCCGGGGCGTGGGCGTCGGTGTCGACGGCGAAGAACACCCCGGCCGCCACGGCCGTGCGCAGCAGCCGGCGGGGCGGGTCCAGCCGCTCGGGCCGACTGTTGATCTCCACCGCGGTGCCGGACTCGGCGCAGGCCGCGAAGACGGCCTCCGCGTCGAAGGTGGATTCCGGGCGCGTCCGGCCCGTCACCAACCGCCCCGTGCAGTGCCCGAGGACGTCCATCAGCGGATTCGCCACCGCCGTCAGCAACCGCCGCGTCATCGCCGGGGACTCCATCCGCAGCTTCGAGTGCACCGACCCCACGACCAGGTCCAGTCCGTCCAACAGCTCCGGCTCCTGGTCGAGGGAACCGTCCGGCAGGATGTCGCACTCGATCCCGGTGAGCAGCCGGAACGGCGCCCAGCCCGCGTTCAGCTCCGCCACCGCGGCCAGCTGTTCGCGCAGCCGCTCCGGCGACAGCCCCCGCGCCACCCGCAGGCTCGGCGAATGGTCCGTGAGCACCGCCCATGCGTGCCCCAGAGCGGCGGCGGCCCGCCCCATGGCCTCGATCGGGCTCCCGCCGTCCGACCAGTCCGAGTGCACGTGACAGTCCCCGCGCAGGGCCGCGCGCAGGGCGAGGGCGGCGGGCGGCGACGGGGGCCGGTCGGTCGGCAGGGCCGCCGCCTCGTCCTCCAGGGCCAGCAGGTACGCCGGGATCGCCCCGCCCAGCGCCTCCCGCACCACCTGCGCCGTCTTGGGCCCGATGCCCCTGACCGCCTCCAGCGATCCGGACCGGGCCCGCCGCGCGGTGTCCTCGGGGCCCAGCGCCTCCAGCGCGGCGGACGCCGTACGGAAGGCCCGTACCCGGTACGTGGGCGCCTGCGCGCGCTCCAGCAGGAAGGCGATCCGGTCCAGTGCGGCCACCGGGTCCATGGCCCACCTCCTCCCGACCCAGTGTCCCCACGGCCGCGCCGGCGTGCGACCGCGCCGGCCCGCCCCGCCTCAGTCGGCGGCGGCCTTCGGGATCCGCATGGTGAGGGTGAACAGGGCGCCGTCGGGGTCGCGCAGCGCCACCGACCGTTCGGCGCCGTCCTCGGTCACCACCGAGACGACGCGGCCGCCGAGGTCGAGCGCCGCCTCGATCGCGGGCTCCAGATCGGCGACGCGGAAGTGCACGTGCCAGCGGGGGCGGGTGTGCGGGGTGTACGCGCCCGGCTCGACCGGGCCGCTGTCGATGCGGGCCACCGGCTCGCCGCCCTGCCGCAGCACGACCCGCTCCTGTTCGTAGGAGACCTCGCAGCAGCCGGCGCGGCCCGTGGCCCACTCCAGGACCTCCCCGTAGAACAGCGCCGCGTCGAAGGCGTTGCGGGTGCGCAGTTCCAGCCAGGCCGGGGCGGGGCCCAGCCCGACCCGCCAGCCGGAGGAGACGGGGCCGTCCCAGACCCCGAAGACCGCGCCGTCCAGATCGGCGACGAGGGCCGCCCGACCGCCGGAGGGGAAGGAGACCGGGCCCACCGCCACGGTGCCGCTGCGCTCGCGGATCCGGCTCGCCGCCACGTCGACGTCGTCCACCGCGAAGTACGGGGTCCAGGCCACCGCGATGGCCAGGTCCGTGGCGAGCGCCCCGATGCCTGCCACCGGCACGCCGTCCATCACCGCGATCGAGAACGCGTCCCCGAGCGGCGCCGGACGGAAGCTCCACCCCACCACGGCGCCGTAGAAACGCTGCGACGCCTCCAGGTCGCGGGCCATCAGACTCACCCAGCACGGCGCCCCGAAGACGTCCTTCGTAGAAATTGCCACGGCACAAGACTTACGCCCCGGCGCCCCCCGCCGCGCGGCAGGCTCGCCGCAGGTCACCACCAGTAGGCGGGGTACCTCGGCGCTCCGCGGCGGATCCGCGAGCCCGCGTAGCCGGTCAGCACCAGCAGCACGGTGGCCCCGAACAGCAGGGGGACGAAGCGGGCCGGATCCGGGCCCTGGAGCACGATCACGACGGAGGTGGCCACCGCCGGCGAATGCGGGGTACGGGTGAGCGTCAGCAGGAGCAGGGTCACACCGGCCCCCACTGCGGCGGCCCAGGCGCTGCCGCCGGCGGCGGCCAGCACCCCGAAGCCGACCGCGGCCCCCATCAGGTGACCGAGGATCACCCCGCGGGGTTGGGCCAGCGGCAGCGTCGGCGCGCTGTGCACGAGGGCGGCGCTCGCGGCCAGGGGCGGGATCAGCACCGGCTCGTGGAGCGCCGCGCCGATCGCCACGAGGCCCAGCAGGACGGTGGTCGCGGCGCTGACGCTGTGGAACGCGGCCACGGCGCTCGGCCGGGCCGGGGCGCCGCGCCGACCGGGCGCGGGGGTCGGTGCGTCGGACGCGGGCGGGGTGGCGCCGTCGAGGGAGGCGGGGGAGGCGGGGGCGGACGTGGGGGCGGCGCTGTTCATGCGGGCAGGGGTTTCGGTGCGGGTGGCGGGCGGGACCGCGCGGGGCAGGGCAGGAGGGTGGCCGCGCCGTGACGGTGATCGACCCCCGGGCGGCCCGCGCGTCGGCGGCAGGGGTGGGCCGACGCGATCCGGCCACGAGCCTATCGGTCACGCGTACGAGGCCCATGATGGGGGTGGGACGGAAAGACCACGCGATGACCGGATCGCCCCCGAAGGACCCCCGGTGATCGTGTATGACTGCCAGGGCACGCGCTGAAGGCAGGGAAGGACCAGCATGACGACGCACCCGCACCTCGCCGGGTTCCCCACGGACCTCGACGCGGTGATCGCCGACGCCCCCGCCGAGGCGAGCGGCGCGCTGTGGCGGCTGACGGGGACCGGCCGCGGCCTGGACTCCAACCTCGTCAGGCTGCGCCCCGGCGCGGTCATCGCCGAACACGCGGAGCCCGTCCTCGACGTGCTCCTCGTCGTCATGGAGGGCGCCGGGCGGATCGACACCGAGGACGGCCCGCACCGGCTGCGCCGGCACTCCGCGTTCTGGCTGGCCCGGGGGGCCCGCCGGTCGCTGACCGCCGGTCCGGACGGCATGACGTACCTCACCGTCCACACCCGGCGCCCGGGCCTGGGGATCGGCGGCGTCCGGGCGGGCGAACAGGCCGGTCCCGGGAGCGGGGCCGGGGCCGTAGGGGGCCGACCGGTCGACCCGGCGCCCGCCGAGGGCGGAGAGCCGGCCTGCCTGCTCCACCGGGTCTGCGCCGACTGCGGTCGCCTCGCCGCCGAGGCGGACGCCCGCTACTGCGCCCGCTGCGGCACGGCGCTCCCCGACTGAGCCCCCGGCCGACGGGGTGCGGGCCGCCCACCTCCCGGTCGACCGCCGCCGCTGCGGGCCCCCCGCCTGCTCCCGCCCGCGCCTGCCGTCCGTCGCGCACCCGGTGGCCGCCCGCCGCCCGTCCGGGCCCCACGCGCCGCCCGTCCGGCCCGTCACCGCGCCCCGGCCGGAAAACCCGCGCCGTCCGCCGCGAGCCGTCCGCCCGGGCGGCTCCCGCCCGCCGCGGTGCGCGCATGCCGCCCGCTGCCGGCGCTCTCCGCCCTCCCGCCGCGCGCCCGGCCGGAAAACGCGCGCCGCCCGTCCGGGCCGCGTCCCGCCGTGTACCGGGCCGGGGCGCCGTCGAACCCCTACGCTCGTACCGGACCTCCCGCCCCACCCCGGAAGGCAGGCACCGGCATGGTCAGTTCCCAGGTCCCCGTGATCGACCTCGGGCCGTGGCGCTCGGGCGGGCCCGCCGCGCGCGCCCGGATCGCCACCCGGGTCGACGAGGCCCTCCAGAGCGCGGGCTTCCTCCTCGTCACCGGCCACGGAGTGGACCCGGCGCTCGCCTCACGGATCCGGGAGGCCGCCCGCACCTTCTTCCGGCTGCCGCCCGCGCACAAGCGGCCCTACGCGGTCGACGTCGGCGGACGCGGCTGGTTGGGCCCCGGCGCGGAGGCCAACAGTTACGCGGAGGGCCGCCCCTCCCCGCCCGACCTGAAGGAGTCGTGGTCCTGGGCCGCCCAGGACCCGACGGGCGTCCCCGAGGTCGACGCGCAGTGGTTCCGCCCCAACACCTGGCCCGCCGAGGTCCCCGAACTGCGGCCGCCGGTCGAGGCGTACCTCGCCGCCATGCGCGCCCTGTCCGACGAACTGCTGGAGCTGCTCGCGGCGGCCCTGACCCTGCCCGACGACCACTTCACCCGCCACACCGGGCACCCCACCTGGGGGTTCAACGTCAACTGGTACCCGGGAACCGGGACCGTCGGCGCACCCCTGCCCGGACAGTTCCGCATCGGCGCGCACACCGACTTCGGGACCGTCACCGTCCTCGACCGCGAACCGGGCGCCGGCGGCCTCCAGATCCACACCGACGCCGAGGGCTGGCAGGACGCCCCCTGGGACCCGGCCGCCCTCACCGTCAACATCGGCGACCTCCTGGCCCGCTGGACCGGGGACCGCTGGCGGGCCGGTCGCCACCGCGTGCTGCCGCCGCCCGCCGACGCGCCGGCCGAGGAACTCCTCTCCCTCGTCTACTTCTACGAATGCGACCCGCACACCCGCGTCGAGTCCCTGCCCGCCCCCCTCGGCCGCGTGGCCCACGAACCCGTCGACTCGCACGCCTACCTGCGCGGGAAGCTGGACGCGATCACCGTCCGCTGATCCCGCGAGCGACGCGGGGCCCGCGGAGCCCGCCCCGGGACCCGATTACCCCTGGTCGGCCGCGTTCGGCAGGATGGGGGCATGACCGAGATCCGCACCCCCCGCCTCCTCCTGCGCCGCTGGAGCGACGACGACCTCGCCCCCCTCTCCGAGATCAACGCCGACCCGGAGGTGATGCACTGGATCGGCGACGGCTCCGTCCTCGACCTGGACGGGACCGCCGGGGCGATCGAGCGCTGGGAGGAGGAGTGGGACGACGAGGGCTTCGGGATCTTCGCCGTCGAACTCCTCGCCTCCGGCGAACTCATCGGGGCCGTGGGCCTGTCCGCCCCCGAGGGCCCGACCGAGCTGGAACACCAGGTCGGCATCAGCTGGCGCCTCGGGCGCCCCTTCTGGGGCCAGGGCTACGCCTCCGAAGCCGCCCAGGCCACCTTGGAGTTCGCCCTCCAGGACCGGGGCCTGGACCGCGTCGTGTGCGCCAACCGCGCCGGCCACGAGGCCTCCGCGAACGTGATCCGCAAGCTGGGCATGACCGAGGACGCAACCGTCCCCGACCCGGTGTCCGGCGGGCTCCTGACCCTCCACAGCATCGACCTCACCGAGTACGAGGGCTGACGCCCCCGCGGACCCGCCGGCGCGCATCGACCGATCGGATGACCCCCGCGTCCACCGGAACGCCCCCGAGGCCTGGCCGCGGAGCGGACCGCTCGCCGCGGCGGGCGCGCCCACCATGGGGGAGGGGCGCGGGCCACCGGGGGCACGGGCCACCGGGCGCACCGCCCGCCCCGGAACCGGGAGGCACCGCATGAACCCGCACGACCGAGCCCTGTCGCAGGCCGCGGCCCGCGGCGACGAGTCCGCCGTGCGCGCGGCGCTCGCCGCCGGGGCACGGGTCGACGCGCGGGACGAGGACCTGCGCACCCCGCTCCTGCGGGCCGCCCTCGCCGACCACGTCGGCGTGGCCAGGCTGCTCCTCGCGGCGGGCGCCGACCCGAACGCCCCCGACGCCCGCGCCGACAGTCCCTGGCTGGTCACCGGTGTCACCGGCGGCGTCCGCATGATGCGGACGCTGCTCGCCGCGGGCGCCGACCTGAGGCAACCGAACCGCTTCGGCGGCACCGCCCTCGTCCCCGCCGCCGAACGGGGCCACACCGCCTACGTCCGGGCCCTGCTCGCGGAGAGCGACATCGACGTGGACCACGTCAACCGGCTCGGCTGGACCGCCCTGCTGGAGGCGGTCATCCTCGGCGACGGCGGGCCGCGTCACGAGGAGGTCGTCCGGCTGCTCCTCGCCGCCGGCGCCGATCCCGAGCGGGGCGACCAAGACGGCGTCACCCCCCACGCGCACGCCGTCCGGCGCGGTTTCACCGGCATCGCCCGCCTGCTGGGTCCCGAGGTCCGCGCCGCCGCCGGGAGGACCTCGTGAACCGGGCGCGCCGCCTTCCCCGTACGGGGCTCACCGCGCTCGCCGCCGTCCTGCTGCTCGGGGCCTGCGCCGCCCCCGGACCCGGATCCCGGGCCGACGCGGACCGCCCCCGCCCGGCCGCGCCGCCCGCCGCGCCGCTGCCGAGCGCGAGCGCCACCCCGGCCGGCACGCTCCTCGTCGCCGACTTCGGCTCCGACACGGTCACCTTCGTCGACCCCGTACGCGGCTCCCTGGGGGCCGTCCGCGTCGGCAGGGCCCCGTACGGCCTGGCCGTCGGCGCGGACGGGCGGGCCTGGGTGGCCACGGCCGAGGGCGTGGCGGTGGTCGACACGCGCACCCGGACCCGGTCGGCGCTCGTGCCGTACCGCACGGCGACCGGCCCGGTCACCGGCGGGGAGTACCGGGGCGGCGGCATGGGCATCGCCCTGTCGCCGGACGGCGCCCGGGCCTGGGTCGGGGTCAACGTTCCCGGCGGGAACGGCGTCCTGGAGGTGATCGACACGGCGACGAACCGGGTCACCGCCACCGTCCCGGTGGGCCGGCGGCCCTTCGACGTGGACGTGGCCGCGGACGGGTCCGAGGTGTACGCCACGGGCCACGACTCCTTCGACGTCACCGTCGTCTCCGCGCGCGATCTGACGCCGCGCCGGATCGAGGTCGCGCCGTACGGGACCGAGGGCGGCCTCGGCTCCTGGCTCAAACCGCACTACGCGGCGGTCCGGCCCGCCGACGGCCGGCTGCTGCTGCCCTTCGAGGGGGAGCGGCTCGCGGTCGTCGACCCGAGGACGGGTCGTGTCTCGGTCGAGGCGCTGACCGCCGACACCCACCAGCACGGGGCCGCGCTCGCCCCGGACGGGCGGCTGCTGATCGTGGGCACGGGCGCCGTGGACCCCTCCGACGGCAAGGGTCCCTCGCTCACGGTCCGGGCCCCCGACGGCGGTGAGCGGGTGTACCCGCTGGAGGGTCCGCACGAGGACGTCACCGTCTCCCGTGACGGGGCCACGGCCTATGTGACCGGCGGATTCACCCGGGACGGCGGCTGGGACGGGATCACGGTCGTCGACCTCGCCTCCGGTGCCACCCGCCGGCTCGCGGCCGGCAGCCTGCCGCTGGGCGTCGCCGTCCTGTGAAGCCGGCCCCCAAGCGAATCTTTGGAAAGCCATAAGATCGGGTTATGGGGTCATAACCGGGGGGCGGGTGCCGGGTTAGGGTGACCTTAGTTTAGGGTTGCCGTGATCAGTCAGATTGTCGGTCGAAGGGAACCCTGTCATGCCTCGCCCTCTGCGGGTAGCAATCGTCGGCGCCGGCCCCGCCGGTATCTACGCGGCCGACGCGCTGCTGAAGTCCGAGGCTGCCACCACCCCCGGCGTCTCCATCGACATCTTCGAGCGGATGCCCGCGCCCTTCGGCCTGATCCGCTACGGCGTCGCGCCCGACCACCCCCGCATCAAGGGCATCATCACCGCCCTGCACCAGGTGCTCGACAAGCCGCAGGTCCGCCTGTTCGGCAACGTCGACTACCCGAACGACATCTCGCTCGACGAGCTGCGCTCCTTCTACGACGCGGTGGTCTTCTCCACCGGCGCCACCGCCGACCGCGCCCTGAGCATCCCGGGCGTGGAGCTCGACGGCTCCTACGGCGCGGCCGACTTCGTCTCCTGGTACGACGGCCACCCGGACGTCCCCCGCACCTGGCCCCTCGACGCCGAGAAGGTCGCCGTCCTCGGCGTCGGCAACGTCGCCCTCGACGTGGCCCGCATCCTCGCGAAGACGGCCGACGAGCTGCTGCCCACCGAGATCCCGGCCAACGTGTACGACGGCCTGGCGGCCAACAAGGCCGTGGAGGTCCACGTCTTCGGTCGCCGCGGCCCGGCGCAGGCCAAGTTCAGCCCGATGGAGCTGCGCGAGCTCGACCACTCGCCCAACATCGAGGTCATCGTCAACCCCGAGGACATCGACTACGACGAGGGCTCGATCGCCACCCGCCGCTCCAACAAGCAGGCGGACATGGTCGCCAAGACCCTGGAGAACTGGGCGATCCGCGACATCGGCGAGCGCCCGCACAAGCTGTTCCTGCACTTCTTCGAGTCCCCGGCGGAGATCGTCGGCGAGGACGGCAAGGTCGTCGGACTGCGCACCGAGCGCACCGAACTGGACGGCACGGGCAACGTCAAGGGCACCGGCGAGTTCACCACCTGGGACGTCCAGTCCGTCTACCGGGCCGTCGGCTACCTCTCCGACGAACTGCCCAAGCTGCCCTGGGACGTCGAGTCCGGCACCGTGCCCGACGAGGGCGGCCGGGTCATCGAGAACGGCGCGCACCTCGCGTCGACGTACGTGACCGGCTGGATCCGCCGCGGCCCGATCGGTCTGATCGGCCACACCAAGGGCGACGCGAACGAGACCGTCGCCAACCTGCTCGCCGACCACGCGGAGGGCCGGCTCCTCACCCCGGCCACGCCGGAGCCGGAGGCCGTCGAGACCTTCCTCGCGGACCGTCAGGTCCGTTACACGACGTGGGAGGGCTGGTACCGGCTGGACGCCGCCGAGAAGGCGCTGGGCGAGCCGCAGGGCCGCGAGCGCGTGAAGCTCGTGGAGCGCGAGGAGATGCTCGACGCCAGCGGCGCGTGACGCGCGGCCGGTGACGGAGCGATCAGCGTGGAGGGGCCCGCCGTCGGCGGGCCCCTCCGGCTTTCGGCCGCGCCGCCGCGCCCCTCGGCCGGAATTCACCCGTGCGGAAGCGCCGCGCGATCGCGGTGACGGAAAGGTCACGGAAACCGGAATGCGTCGGGCCCGCCCGCGGTTCGGAAAGACGCGATATCCGATTCCGTACGCACTGGAGAGCTCATGAAGATCGGCATCATCGGCGCCGGCAACATCGGCGGCAACCTCACCCGCCGGCTCACCGCCCTCGGACACCAGGTCTCCGTCGCCAACTCCCGCGGCCCCGAGACCCTGGCCGCCCTCGTCGCCGAGACGGGCGCCACCGCTGTCCCCGTCGCGGAAGCCGCCCGCGGAGCCGAGATCGTCGTCGTCACCATCCCGTTCAAGAACGTGCCGGACCTGCCCGCGGGGATCTTCGACGGGGCCGCCGAGGGCTTCGCCGTCATCGACACCGGCAACTACTACCCGCGGGTGCGCGACGGCCGCATCGCCGCCATCGAGGACGAGGGCCTGACGGAGAGCCGGTGGACCGAGCGACAGATCGGCCACCCCGTGATCAAGGCCTTCAACGGGACCTACGCCGCCGACATCGTCGACCGGCCCCTTCCCGCGGGCGACCCGGACCGCATCGCCATCCCCGTCGCCGGTGACGACGAGAGCGCCAAGAAGACCGTCCGCGCCCTCATCGAGGAGATCGGCTTCGACACCGTGGACGCCGGCGGCATCGACGAGTCCTGGCGCCAGCAGCCCGCCACACCGGTCTACGGCCTGCGCGCCGGCGTCGACGCGGTGACCGCCGCCCTCGCCGAGGCCTCCGCCGAGCGCACGGAGGAATTCCGGGGCTGAGACCCGCCGACAACAGCCGTGACGCTCCGCTTCCGGATCGTTTCTCTGTGCTACGGTGACATCCAGTTGCGGGTGTGGTTCCCAAATATTTCAGGTGCGCCCACCGGATTCACCCGGCGGGCGCACTTTGTATTTCCGGATGATTTTCGGACGGGTCGAACATCACGGCGACGCCGGCGTCGCACGGTGCGGCACCGGGTACTGACCCCAAGGAGAATCCCATGGCTTCCGGCACCGTGAAGTGGTTCAACGCGGAAAAGGGCTTCGGTTTCATCGAGCAGGACGGCGGCGGCGCCGACGTCTTCGCGCACTACTCCAACATCGCCACCCAGGGCTACCGCGAGCTCCAGGAGGGGCAGAAGGTCAACTTCGACGTGACGCAGGGCCAGAAGGGCCCGCAGGCCGAGAACATCGTGCCCGCCTGAGCCCTCCGCCGAGGCGCCCCCCGACCGGGGCCCGCACCGCGACGCGGTGCGGGCCCCGGCCTTGCCCCCCGCCTCCCGCCCCGCGCGGGCCCCGCCCGATCGACCGGGAACCGCTACCCCACCGGTCACCCGCTTGGCAGACTGTCCCGCGTGACGACACTGAGCAAAGGCGCCAACCTGCCCGTGGTGGCAACCTCCGTCAGAGCGGTGCTCGGCTGGTCGGCCGGGCCCGGCGTACCGGACGTGGACGCCTCCGCGCTCCTGCTCGCCGCCGGCGGACGGGTGCGCTCCGACGACGACTTCGTCTTCTACAACCAGCCCCGGCACCCCTCCGGCACCGTCCGCCACCTCGGCAAGCGACCCGGAGCCGACTCCCTCGACGTGGACCTCGCCGCGCTGGAACCGGCTGTGGAACGCGTCATCCTCTGCGCCTCCGCCGACGGGGGCACCTTCGGACAGGTCCCCGGTCTGCACGTGCGGCTGCTCGACGCGGCCTCCGGGGCGGAACTGGCCCGCTTCGACATGGAGGCCGGGCCCGAACGGGCCTTCGTGAGCGGCGAGCTGTACCGGCGCGCCGGGGCCTGGAAGTTCCGCGCCGTCGGGCAGGGCTACGCGAGCGGGCTGGCCGGACTCGCCACGGACTACGGCATCACCGTGGACGACGCCCCGCCCGCCGCCGCACCCGTCGCCGCGGCCCCGCCCGTACGGCCCGCCGCCCCCGTACGCCCGGTCCCGCCCGTCACCGTGCCCGCGCCGACGCCCACCCCGCCCCCCGTCTGGCCCACCCCGGCACAGCCCGCGCCCACGCCCGCGCCCGTCGCGCCGGCGCCCGAACCCGCCGTACGCCTGGTCAAGGGGGAGGCGGACCTCCCCATGGACATGCGCATCCGGCTCTCCCTGCGCAAACAACAGGTGGCGGTCAGCCTCGCCAAGAAGGGCGCCGGAGACGTCACCGCCCGGGTGGTCCTCGTCCTCGACGCCTCGGGATCCATGAGCACCCTCTACGCGCGCGGCACGGTCGCCGGCGTCGTGGAGCGGATGGCCGCCGTCGCCGCCCAACTCGACGACGACGGCGAGATGCAGGCGTGGACCTTCGCCACCAACCCGGCCCGACTGCCCGACCTCACCATCGGCGACCTCCCGGAGTGGCTGCGCCTGCACGTGCGCGTCGGCCAGATGAGCGTGTTCGGACGCAAGAAGCCGCCGAGGGGCCTGGTGCCCGGCCAGGTCGACATGCGGGCGGTCGGCTTCCAGAACGAGGAACAGAAGGTCATCGCCGAGGTCCGGGACTACGTCCGGTCCCACCCCGTCCCCGCCCCCACCCTGGTCCTGTTCTTCTCCGACGGAGGCGTCTACCGCAACGACGAGATCGAACGGGAACTGCGGGCGGCCGTCGAGGAACCGGTGTTCTGGCAGTTCGTCGGCCTCGGCCGGGCCGGATTCGGGGTCCTGGAACGCTTCGACACCATGCCGGGGCGGCGCGTGGACAACGTCGGCTTCTTCGCCGTCGACGACATCGACCGCGTCTCGGACCCCGAACTGTACGACCGCCTGCTGTCGGAGTTCCCCTCCTGGATCCGCGCCGCCCGCCAGGCGGGCATCCTGCGCTGACCAGTACGCCCGCCCCGCCCCCGCGCGGCGGGGCGGGCGGGGGCGGGGATAGGGTCACGGACGTACGGACCCGAGGGAAGGACCCCCATGACCAGCGGCCCCGTCCACGTCCGGATCCTGCGCGCCGCCGACCGCGCGGCCACGCCCTGGAAGAACGGCGGCGGAGTGACCCGGGAGATCGCCGCGTACCCCGAGGGCGCGGGAACCGCCGATTTCGCCTGGCGGGTCAGCCTCGCCGAGGTCGCGGCCGACGGCCCCTTCTCGGAGTTCCCCGGCGTCGACCGCACCCTCACCCTCGCCGAGGGCGCCGGCATGGACCTGACCATCGCGGGGGAGCGGCGGCTCCTCGACGAGCGGTACGCGCCCCGCGACCTGCCCGGCGACGTCCCCACCGCGTGCCGCCTGTTGGACGGTCCCGTCGTCAACTTCAACGTCATGTACCGGCGCGGCGAGGCGAGGGCGCGCACCGCCGTCGTCCGGGGCGAGTCCACCCTCGCCACGGGGACGGACGAGACCCTGCTCCTCGTGGCCCTGGACGGCCCGGCCGTCGTGTCCCCCCACGGGGCGGGCGTGGACGGAGCCTTCGCACTCGGCCCGTACGACGCGGCCCTGTTCGTCGGCCCGGCGGGCGGGACGGTCCGCACCGACGGCCGCGTCGCCGTCGTCGTCCTCACCCGGCGGGGGTGACGCGGGCGGCCCCACTTGCCGGTGTCCCCGGCCCTGGGCACAATCAGCCGGTGATCGCGACCGAAACCCAGACGGACCCCTTCGACGAGCACCGCGGGCTCCTGTTCTCCACCGCCTACCGGATGATGGGCACGGTCACGGACGCCGAGGACATCGTCCAGGACGCGTGGCTCGCCTGGCACAAGGCCGACCGCTCCGGGGTGCGCCACCCGAAGGCGTACCTCGTGCGGACCGTCACGAACCTTTCGTTGAACCGCCTCACCTCGGCCCGGGCCACCCGCGAGGAGTACGTCGGCCCCTGGCTGCCCGAACCGCTGCTCACCGAACCCGACGCGGGCCGGCGGGGGGAGCTGGCCGAGAGCGTCTCGACGGCGCTGCTCGTGGTCCTGGAGACCCTCACCCCCGTCGAACGGGCCGTCTTCGTCCTGCGCGAGGCCTTCGGCTACTCGCACGCCGAGATCGCCGAGGTCCTGGACCGCCCGGAGCCGACGGTCCGACAGATCGCCCACCGTGCCCGCAAACACGTCCAGGCCCGCCGCCCCCGCTGCGACAGCGACGCCGCGCAGCGGGAGCGGGTCACCGCCCGCTTCATGAACGCCTGCGCGGGCGGCGACCTGAACGCCGTGATGGAGCTGCTCGCCCCGGACGTGACCGCCTGGTCCGACGGGGGCGGCAAGGTCTCCGCCGCCCGCCGGCCGCTGCACGGAGTCGACCACGTCGCCCGCTTCCTGCTGGGTGTCCTGTCGAAGCCGGCGATGGCCGGGGTCACCATCGAAGAGGCCGTCATCAACGGCGAGTCGGGCATCCTCGCCCGGATCGACGGCGCCCCGCTCGGCGCGCTCACCTACGACCTGGAAGGCGGCCTGATGCGCACCCTCCGCTTCCAGGTCAACCCGGACAAGCTGGCGGGGCTGCGCACCTGAGTCACCGCTCCGGGCCCACGACCTCGCGCAGGTCCGCGTGGGCCGGGCCGGGGCGCCCGCCGGCGAGGTGGAACAGGGCGCGGTCGGTGAGCGCGGTCGCCGTGGCCGTCTCCCGGTCCGCCGCTTCCGGCAGGTCCCGCGCGAGCCGGACCCCTTCGTCGAAGAGGGGGGCCAGCTCGATCACGGGGCGATCCCCGTGCACGTGACGGAGCGTCACCGCAGCGGTCGACCGGCGCTGGGCGGCGAGCCGTTCGGCCGGGGATCCGGCGGCGGCCACCGCCGCTTCGAGGGCCGGGACGCCGTCGAAGTACGCCCGCCGGACGTGGTGCGACCAGGCGCTCGGTGTCTCGCCGAACGCGGGGCCCGCCGCGTCCGGGGTCGCCCGCGGCTCCCGATCCGCGGCCGACATGGCGAACAGGGCGGCCCAGAAGGCCGGGTCGCCTCCCGTGGGCGGCTGTTCTCGCGCGCCCTCGGCGATCGTGCCGAGCAGGGTGAGCGCCTCCGCCCGTGCGGCGCGGGCCTGGCAGGGGTCGGCGTGGTGTTCCGACATCCTCGACAGGTACGCCAGTCGGTGGACCAGGTCGATCGTCGCCGATGCCGTCGCGCTCGTGGCCGCCGCCCCCGTTGCCGTAGTCGCCGCCGCTTCGGCGGTGTCCCGCGCCCGGCGGCCGGCGTCGACGAACGCCGCGAAGGTCTCCAGCGCCTCGGCGTGCCGGCCGGCGGCCTCCAGGGCGGCGGTCGCCGCGAGCGCCGGCCACCGGGCGGACGGGGCGGCGTCGACCTCCCGCCCCCACAGGCCCGCGGCGTCGGCGTGCCGGCCCTCCTCGGCCAGGACGACGGCCAGCCGTCCGTGCGGTTCCCGTCCCCGGGTGAAGCCCTCCCACCCCGATTCCACCGACTCCGCGCGCACGGCGCGGGCCTCCTCGTGCCGGTCCGCCGCGAACAGCTCGCGCTGGAGCCGGTCGAGGGCCTCGAACAGCAGCACCTCACGCTGCCCGTACGCCGTGTCGAGGTCCCGCGCCGCGTCCGCCGCGCGGCCGTACAGGGCCAGTCGTACGTCGGGGCGGTGCCAGAACTCGGGCGCGCCGCCCCGCCGCATCAACGCCCGTACGAGCTTGGGGCGGTAGGTCAGGGGGCTCACGTCGGCGAGCACCCGGTAGGCCTCGATCTCGTCCAGGGGGCTGAGCGTCCCCGAGCCCAGCAGAGTCGTCCGTGCCCGCAGCACCGCGTCATGATCTACGTTTCCGGATGAATTCATGACGGTGATTCTGGGATCCGGACGTGCCCCCGCTCAAGGCTTCACGACTGTGCCGTCCGTCCTACGAAAACGGCCTCTGACCTGTCATGATGGATACGTATTCACCCCTCTTCCACCCCGCCGGTCGGCTCCGGGCCGCGCAGGGCCGCGAGCGCGCGGTCCAGGCGGGTGCGCCGCGCGGCGGGGGTGAGGGCCTGGAGCAGCGGCAGGATCAACCGGTAGCGCCCGGTCCGGTCGAGGGCCTCGAAGGACTTCCGGGCGACCGGGTCGGCGTCGAGCGCGGCCTGGAGGTCCGCCGGTGTCGTCGCCGTCCGCTGCGAGGCGTAGGCCGCCTCCCAACGCCCGTCCGCCCGGGCCCTGTCGACCTCGGCGAGCCCCGGCGCGCGCATGCGCCCGGCCGCCGTCAGCGCCTCCACCTTCTCGACGTTGACCCGCGACCACAGGCTCCGGGGGCGGCGCGGCACGTACTTCTGGAGGTAGTGCCGCTCGTCGTGGGAGCGGCGCTGCCCGGAGATCCAGCCGAAGCAGAGCCCCACGTCCACCAGTTCCTCGCCGCTCACGCTCGGGATGCCCGAACCCTTCTTCGCGAGCAGGATCCACACGCCCTCGGTGCGCGCGTGGTGCTCCTCCAACCAGGCCTCGAAGGCCCCGGAGTCCGCGAAGGCGACGATCTCCACACCGTTCAACTCGTCCATGGCGCCCAGGCTATGGCCGCGCGGAGCCCGGCGGGGTGGGGGAGGGGTCAGTCGCGGGGGAGGGGGCGGGCCGCGGTGGGCGGGGTGAGCTTCTGGTGGGCTCCGGAGGCGAGCATGCGGACCTCGCCGCGGTCGCTGATCTCGGCGCGGACGATGCCGCTCCGGTCGGCGTAGACGGGGTGGCCGCCGGGCCCGACGCCCTCGGTCCGTTCCACCACCACCGTGTCCCCGGCCGCGCCGGATCCGTCGGGGAAGGTCAGCTCGTACCGTCGGACGTCCATCGGCTCGCTCCTGTCGCTGCCCGCATCTCCATCGTGAGCGGTGCCGGCCCGGCCCGCCTTTTGACTTTACCGGCGCTTTACGGTTGCTTGGGGTCGTAGCCGTTCCGATCAGCACCGTGAGGTTCCCCCCGCCATGTCCCGCTTCGCCCGTACCTCCGTCCTCACCGCCGCGCTGCTGCTCGCGGTGAGCGCCTGCTCCGCCTCCGACGCCGTCGACCAGGTCGACAAGGTGGTCGACGAGACGTACGAGGTCACCTACGAGGTCACCGGCAAGGGCGTCGACTCCATCGAGTTCGCCGCCGGCGGCGGCACCGCGACGGAGCCGAAGACGGAGACCGTGCAGAACCCCACCCTGCCGTGGACCAAGACCGTCACCCTGCGCGGCATCATGCCGTCCTCCGTGGTGCCCACCGCGGCGGACGTGACCGGCGCCCAGGTCACCTGCAAGATCACCTACAAGGGCAAGGTCGTCGCCGAGCAGTCCGCCGAGGGCCTCGTGACCGCCGGCGGCTGCGTCGCCGTCTCCCCCGTCGCCGGTTCCTAGCCCGCGCCTCACACCGCGCCCGGACCGCTCCCAGGGCCTTGCCCGGGCGCGCGCTCCGGGTCGCGGCGCCCGACCGCCGCCATCGCGGCGGCCCCCAGCACCGCCAGGGCGGCGGCCCCGCGCAGCAGGGTCTCGATGGCCGCGCCGTCGGACGCGGCGCGGGTCGCGGAACCGCTGATGACCTCCAGCAGGGTGGAGGCGACGGCCACCGCGACGGCGCCCAGCAGCACGAGCGAGGTCAGGACCAGTCCGGACGCGGCGGCCAGCCGACCGGGGGCGACGTAGGACTGGGTGGCGACGTTGGTCAGCGCCCAGGCGAGGCCGACGCCCAGGCCCACGACCGCGAAGACGGCCGTGTACACCACGAGGTCGGTCACCCAGGTCAGCGCGAACAGGCTGATGCCGCTCAGCAGCATGCCGCCCGCCATCAGGGTCTCGGGGCGGATCCGCTCCGCAAGGTGCCCGGACCAGTAGCTCGCGGCGCCGGCGCCGACCGACAGGGCCAGGAAGACCAGCCCGGAGTCGAGGGGCGAGAGCCCGCGCGCCTGCTGGAGGTAGAGCGCGGAGAACACCGCGACCAGGCAGTAGACGACGTTGGACAGCGATCCGGCGAGGGTGACGGTGACGAAGGGGCCGTTGCGCAGCAGCGCGAGGTCCAGGAGCGGCTGCGCCGAGCGCCGCTCCACGCGGACGAACACCGCCAGGAGCGCCGCGCCGAGGGCCACGCAGCCGAGGGTGGCCGGTGAGGTCCAGCCCCAGCGCTCCCCCTGGTCCACGCCGATCATGATGCCGGTGAGGCCCCCGGCCAGGGTCACCACACCGGGCAGGTCGGGCGCCCGACCGGCCGTCTCGTCGCGGGTCTCGGCGACGTGGCGCAGCAGGAGCAGGGTCGCGACCATGCAGAACGGCACGTTCAGCAGGAACACCGCGCGCCAGCTCACGTGCTCGGCGAGGGCTCCGCCGACGAAGGGGCCGAGGGCCGTGCCGATCGCGCTGAAGGCGAGCACGGTGGCGACGGCGCGCCCCTGGCGCTCGTCGCGGAAGTACGCGGTGACCACGGCGACCGAGACGGGCATGATCAGGGCGGCCGTGCAGCCCTGGACGGCGCGCCCGGCGGTCAGCCACGCCGTGTTCTGCGCGGCGGCGCAGACGACCGAGACGACCGCGAAGCCGACGAGGCCGGTGACGAGGACGCGTCTTCGCCCCCACAGGTCGGCGGCGCGCCCCCCGGTGATCATCAGCGCCCCGAGCGTGAGCATGTAGCCGCTGACCAGCCACTGGAGGTCGGTGGAAGGGGTGTCGAAGTCCCGCCCGATGACGGGCAGCATGAGGTTCAGCGCGAACCAGTCCATCTGCACGAGCAACATGGAGATGGCGGCCGCGGCGATGACCGCCCGGTCGCGGCGGTCGAACCGGGGCCCCGCCCCCACCGTTCCCGCGCGTGTGGTCATGGCGCCTCCTCCGGGGACTTCCAGTATCCGGTGGTCCCTGCGGGGACGCTCGCCCGCGGGCCGGCGGCACTTCGACGCCGGGACCTACGCCCGCGGCGCCGGTCGGTAGCCGAGCGAGACGGCCAGGTCGCGGGCCAGGCCGGTGAACGCGCGCGCGGCGGCGCTCTCGTAGGCGCGGTCCCGGCGCAGCAGGACGACCGTGCGCGGGGGCAGCGGCGGGGCCAGCGGGATCCGCGTCAGCTCGGGGCGACCGTCGGTGACGGCCTCGGGCAGGACGGTCGCCAACCCGGTCCGCCGGACCACCTCGATCAGGGCCTGGACCGAGCCCACCTCCACGGCGATCCGCGGCCGGACCCCGTGCGCCGCGAGGTGGGCGTCGACGTACGTCCGTGTCGCGAAGTCCGGTGTGAGCAGGACAAGTTGACATTTCATCAGTTCGCTGACGGGCAGGGCGCCGTCGGGCAGGGCGCCGTCGGGCAGTGCGCCGGCGGCCCGCGCGGCGAGGGGGGAGGCGGTGGCGGCCACCAGGACCGGCCTCTCGGTGAACAGGGCCGTCCCGGTGAGCCCCGCGGGGAGCGGGCCGTCGAAGGCGATGCCCAGGTCGACCTCGTCGGAGGCCAGCGCGGCTTCGATCCGGTCCTGGGTCGCCTCCCGGACCTGCACCGTGATGCCGGGGTGGGTCTCGTGCAGTGCGGCGAGCAGCGGCCCGAGCAGGTAGGCGGTGAAGGTGGGGGTGAGGGCCAGGCGCAGGTGTCCGCGCGAGAGGTCGGCGACGTCGTGGACGGCCCGCTCGGCCGCCGCGAGGTCGCGCAGCGCCCGGCGCGCGTGCCGCGCGTACGCCTCTCCCGCGTCGGTGAGCCTCACGGTGCGTCCGCCGCGGTCCAGGAGCGGTACGCCGACCGCCCGCTCCAACTGCTTGACCTGCTGCGACAGCGTGGGTTGGGAGATCCGCAGCTCCTCCGCCGCGCGCGTGAAGCTGTGGTGCTCGGCGACGGCGAGAAGGTAGCGCAGATGACGCAGTTCCGGGGCCATGCACCCGAGTATAGATGTCATCGATAGATCGCATCGAGAACACGTCTTGGACTCTATAGGTGCTGCTCGTGCAGGGTGGAACACGTCAGCCCCACGGGGTGGATCCCACGACGGGAGTGATGGTGCACGACCTCGACGAAGGACTCGCGCGCTTTCGGCGCGACGTCTTCCCCACCAAGGCGCGGCTGTTCGCCGAGCTCGCCTCGACCCACCGGCCGAAGACCCTGTTCATCGGCTGCTCCGACGCCCGCGTGGTGCCGGAACTGATCACCCAGAGCGAGCCCGGCGACCTCTTCGTCGTCCGCACCGCAGGCAACCTCGTCCCCGCCTACGCCCCCGGACCCGAGGGCGTCACGGCCGGCATCGAGTACGCCGTCGCCATCCTCGGCGTCACGGACGTCGTGGTCTGCGGGCACTCGGCCTGCGGCGCCATGACCGCCCTCGCCGAGGCGCACGACCTCGACGGCGTGCCGGCCGTCGCCGACTGGCTCCGCCACGCGGACGCCTCCGCGGCCCGCGCGGCCGCCGGCGGCGCGGCGAGCGGCGGCGCGGACGTGGGGGCCCTCGTACGGGAGAACGTGCGCGCCCAACTCGTGAACCTCGCCACCCACCCCTCGGTGGCCCGCGCCCTCGCGGAGGGCCGCCTCACCACGCACGGCTGGGTCTACGACATCCCCACCGGGGCCGTGGAACGACTCGCCCCCGCCACCGCCGGCGCCCTCGCCGCGACCGCCTGAACCACCCCACACACAAAGGAAGTCCGTCCCGTGACCCACGCAGAGTTCGAGACCACCGTCCGCGAACGTCTCGCCGTCGCCGCCGTCGAGTCGAAGATCCGCAAGGACCTCACCTGGCAGGAGATCGCCGACCACACCGACCTCTCCGTCGCCTTCGTCACCGCCGCGATCCTCGGCCGGCACCCGCTGCCCGCCTCCGCCGCGCACGCCGTCGCCGACCTCCTCGAACTGGAGGAGGACGCCGCCATGTGGCTCCAGACGATCCCGCTGCGCGGCCCCCTGTCCGGCGGGATCCCCACCGACCCGACGATCTACCGCTTCCACGAGATGATCCAGGTCTACGGGACCACCCTCAAGGCCCTGATCCACGAGCAGTTCGGCGACGGCATCATCAGCGCCATCAACTTCCGGCTCGACGTCGCGAAGGTCGCCGACCCCGACGGCGGCGAGCGGGCCGTGATCACGCTGGACGGCAAGTACCTGCCCACCAAGCCCTTCTGACGCCGTCCGACCCCGCCCCCCCGCGTGCCAGAGGGGGGGGCGGGTCAGGCCCGCGGGGCCAGGCAGGTCAGGGCCGCCTCCGCCAGCGCGTCGACCGCGGCCGGCAGCGCCGTGCGGACGTCGGGGGCGAAGTCGGGCGCGTGGTTCGCGGGGAGCGCGGCCAGCTTCGCCGCCGCGCCCTCCCCGGGCGCCGCCGCCCAGGCCGCCGGTCCGATCACCCCGAGCATCCAGTACCCCAGGCGCACCCCCCGGGCTCCGTGCGTGGCGACGCCCGCGTCACCGAACAGCCCGAAGTCCTCCGTGGCCAGCGAGGGCGGCCACATCGTGACCCGCTCCGGGCCGAACCGCGCCACGTGGGCCGCCCGCACCGCCGCCGTCGTCCCCGGATCGGGGTGGGTGACCGGAGAGGCGCTCTCGCGCACCACCTCCGGTTCCCGGGGGCAGCCCGAGGCGGCGCACTCGGCGCGCACAATCCGCTCCACCGCGTCCGCCGCGCGGGTCAGCGCGGCCTCCCCGGCGGCCCGTACCGTGATGCCCAACTCGGCCCGGTCCGGGACCACGTTCGCCCGCTCGCCCGCCCGGAACGACCCCACGGTCACCGCCACCTGCTCCGACGGGGCCGCCTCCCGGGCCACCACCGTCTGGAGCCGGGTCACCACGTGGGCCGCCGTCACCACCGGGTCCACCGTGAGGTGCGGGGCGCCCGCGTGCCCGCCGCGCCCGTGCACCACGACCCGGAAGGTGACGCTCCCGGCGGTCATCGGCCCGTACGCGTGGGCGACCATCCCCGCCGGCAGCGGCGCCGCGTGCTGCGCGAGCACCGTGTCCGGGCGGCCGACCCGCTCGTACAGCCCGTCGGCGAGCATCGCCCGCGCCCCCTCCAGGGTCTCCTCCGCGGGCTGCCCCACCACGACGAGCGTGCCCCGCCACTCCGGCGCGTCCGGGCCGGCCAGCAGGGCGGCGGCCCCGGCGGCCGCCGCGAGGTGCAGGTCGTGCCCGCAGGCGTGCGCCGCTTCGCCCGCGCTCGCGTACGGCAGTCCGGTGGTCTCCCGTACGGGCAGCGCGTCCAGCTCCGCGCGCAGCATCACCGTCGGTCCCGCACCGCGGCGCAGGACCGCGGCCACGCCGTGCCCGCCGATCCCGCGCGTGGTCGCGTACCCGGCCTCCTCCAGCCGGTCGGCGAACCGTCCGGCCGTGCGGGCCTCCCCGCCCGAGAGTTCGGGATGGCGGTGTAGGTCCAGGTAGAAGGCCGTCAGGGACCTGAGCGACGCACCGGTCACCGGGGTCGGGCCGGCGGCGCGCGAGGTGGGGACGGTGGTCATGGTGACCATGCTCGGACACCGGCCGGGGAGCCCGGTGTCAGGTCGCTGACACTTCCTGTCAGCGGGCGCCGGCCGATGCCGGCGAGATGCCGGCGGGAAAGGGGGTGCGGTGACGGCGGGAACGGTTCTCCTGAAGGGGCACCGCACGTGACGGCCGTCCCTCGGGCGTCCGGCGGTCGAACGCCGCGCGGTCGCCCACCCGGCGACCGCCCCACCAAAGGAGTCCCCCATGGAGAAGTCCCCGCTCGCCTCGCTCGCGGACGAGATCCTGGAGCTGGAGTCGGAGACCTTCGAGATCTCGGACTACTCGGACGCCAGCGAGGTCGTGCTCGCCGGTTCCACGAGCTGCAGCTCCACCTCGACGTGTTCCTCGACCACCAGCACCACCTCCTGCAGCGCCTGACCCGAGCGCCGCGCCGCGATACCCCGGCCCCCTCGCCTCGCACGAGGGGGCCGGGGCATCCGGTCCGTCCGCGCCCCCGGGATCCGACCACGGCGGATATCGGTGGACGCCGGCGGATCACGACGGCTCAGGGGAAGGGGTGCGGCACCAGCCGCATCTCCGCGTCCGTGAGCGGCGCGGAGCGAAGTCCCGCCCGGTGCGCGGCGGTCCGCAACCGCGGCAGGTACGGGGCCCGCTGCCGCGACCAGCCGAAGTCGATCGGCAACAGCCCCGGAACCACCGCGCAGACCGTCCGCAGCCCCATCCGCTCCTGCTCGGGCGTCGTCTGGTCCACGACGATCACGTCGTGCCCGGCCCCCGTCAACTCCGCCACGCAGAACAGCAGGTCGTCGCGGAGGTCTCCGGTCCGCGGCCGTCGCTCCGTCTCCCAGGACCGGTAGAGGTCCCCCATCGGGCGCACGGCCACCGGGTCCCGGTACGAGGCCGCGTGCGGGGCCATCGCCGGCAACCCGTACAGCTGGGCGTGGTCCTTCAGGTGCAGCACCCGCGAGAAGTCGCGGGACATGGCGTCCAGCTCGTCGCGCCGCTCGGCGACCTGACGCGGCAGGTGCGGGATGTAGGTGAGCACCTCGGACAGGGCGGCCTCCACCGCCGCCGCCGGATCGAGCGCCGCGCCCGCGCCGAAGGAGTACAGCCCCGGCCCGCCGTCGCGCCGGACGGCCAGCCCGGTGACCACCGGCACCGCCAGGTCGATCCGGTTGTCGAAGGCGTGCACGTCGTAGCCCTGGAGGCCGGCCCGGTCGACCATCATCCGCACCGCCGGACCCGGTACGGAGTCCAGGTCGATCTCCGTCAGCCGCTGGTTCCCGTACCAGGCGAGCAGGAACGCGTCCCGCTCGATCAGTTCGAGCAGGGCGCCGAGCAGCGCCTCCTCCGCGCAGCTGCCGATCGCGCACCCGTTGGAGCACTCGAAGACGAAGTTGTCCGACTCCAACCCCGCGCTGTAGTAGGCGAGTCGGGCCGGCACCAGGACGGGACGGTCGTCGCGCAGCGAATGCCCGTACACCCAGGGGATCGGCCGCTCGGGGTCGAAGGGCGACACCATCGGGTCGTCGCGGTAGGTCTCGGGCCGGTAGAACCCGCACTCCGCCGGG
Organism: Streptomyces sp. NPDC048606; assembly: GCF_040650855.1. Taxonomy (NCBI): domain Bacteria; kingdom Bacillati; phylum Actinomycetota; class Actinomycetes; order Kitasatosporales; family Streptomycetaceae; genus Streptomyces; species Streptomyces sp. NPDC048606. Next base: position 77,536 of record NZ_JBEZIB010000031.1, read on the forward strand.
TCGAGCGCCCGCTCGCCCAACTCGGCGTAGGAGGCGGTCAGTACGGAGGTCCCCGTGCGGCGGTGGGTGCCTGCGTAGCGCTCCAGTCCCTCCAGGAAGGCCAGGTCGCGGCTGGACGAGAAGCTGTTGGCCTGCCCGCTCCAGGTCACGTCGGTGAGTCCCGCGTAGCCGCGCATGAACACGCTGCCCGCGACCGGGGCGGTGGTCGGCGAGGTCACGTTGATCCAGGTGCCCCCGCCGAGGACCCCGGTCACGGGATTGGCCAGCGCCGCCGTCGGCACCGGGTACGAGGAGGCCGCGCGCAGCCGCTGCGCCGCCGGATCCGGTTTGGGCCGCGAGGCGGGGGTCAGGGACCGCGGGGCGTCGGTGCCGCCGGGCCCGCAGTCGGGGCACAGGGGATCGGCCGCCAGCGGGTACGTCCGCGTCCGCAGGGTCGCCAGGTCCAGCCGGGTCACCTGGGGCAACGTCCGGTCGGCCGCTCCCGGACCCGGGGCGGCGGCGCCCGGGCCGTCCGCCGCGAACAGCACGGCGTGCAGCGCGACCACCGCGTCCCGGACGTACGGGGACAGCCGCGGCCACTCCGCCCCGACGGGCGTGGGCACCCGGCTGCCGGTCTCCAGCGCGTCGCGTTCGCTGCGGCTGCGCAGCCGCTGCCAGCGCATGGCCAGGCACCGCCCGCAGGCCGGGGCCGTGCCGTCGCCGCCCCACGGGCCGAGCAGGACGGCCTGGGCGCTGAGGTGGACGGTCGCCGCCGGGCGGACGGCGGCGAAGGGGTCGGCGGCGCGCGGCCCGAGGGCGTCGTGCACGCCGAGGGTCACCACGTGCGCGCCCCGCGGCGCCCCCGTCCGCGCCTGCGCGAGGGACCGCTCCAGGGACCGTCGCGCGCTCTCCATCGCGGTGCCGTCGGGGGTCCGGCCCCGCACCGTCTGCGTCGTCGTCATGACTGGTTGCTCCAGCGGAAGGTCTTCAGCCCGATCGCACCGAACAGCAGGGCGAACCCGGCCAGGGCGGCGCAGCCGATCCCGATGCCGGCGAGCGAACCCGTGCCGGTCAGCGCCCCGCTCGCCGCGTCGTTGAGGTAGCGCAGCGGCAGCGCCCGGGAGAACGTCCGCAGCCAGGACGGCATCAGGTCGAGCGGGAGGAAGGAGCCGGACAGGAAGGCCATCGGCACCATGAGGCAGTTCGCGATCGCGGCGACGGCCTCGGGGGTGTTCGCGTACGTCCCGACGATCACCCCGATCGCCATGAAGGCCGTGACGCCGAACACCAGCGCGGGCAGCACCAGCGGCCAGCGCCCGTCGAGTTCCAGCCCGAAGCCGGGCAGCATCGCGACCGCGACGAACACGGCCGCCTGTGCCACGCCGACCACCAGCGACAGGACGTAGCGCGAGGCCAGCACGGTCGTGAGCGGGGTCGGGGAGAGCCGGATCAGGCGCAGCAGGTCGTCGCGGCGCCACTGCATCAGGGTGAAGGCGATCCCGAACACGGCGGCGTTGGCGACCCCCCAGGACATCACGCCGGGCGCGATGTACGAGATGTACGGGCGACCGCTCGCCTCCACGTCCTGGCCGCTGAAGATCAGCCCGAAGACCACCAGGAAGAGGAGGGGGAAGGCGAAGGTGAAGAAGAGGGTGGCCTTGTCCCGGACCTGGGCCCGGTAGCCGGCCTTGGTCAGTGCCGTGTACGCGCTCATGCCCGGAACTCCGTGGTCGGTGCGGTGGTGTCGGTGGCGGAGCCGCCGTCGGCTCCGGTGGGGGCGGGGTGTCCGGTCAGCTCCAGGTAGACGTCCTCCAGGGTCGCCGTCCGGGTCATCACCCCGTCGAGGCCCACGAGGGCGTCGACGGCCTGGAGCACGCGGCCGGGGGAGGAGGTCTCCAGCACCAGCGAGCCGCCCTGTTCGCTCACGCGGTCGACGCCGTCCAGCGCGGCCGCCCGGTCCGGGGCGATCCGCCCGGCCGGGACCAGCAACCGGGCGGGCGCGCCGGCGGCGGCGACGAGCCGGTGCGGGGAGTCGAGGGCGGCGATCCGGCCGCCGACGAGGATGGCCACCCGGTCGCACAGGGCCTCGGCCTCGTCCAGGTGGTGGGTGGTGTAGACGATGGTGCGGCCCTCGCCCTTGAGGGCGCGCAGCACCTCCCACAGATCGCGGCGGGCCTGCGGGTCGAGGGCGGCGGTCGGCTCGTCGAGGAAGATCAGCTCGGGGTCGTGGACCAGTGCCGAGGCGATGGCCAGCCGCTGGCGCTGACCGCCGGAGAGGTTCTCGACGAGGACGTGGCCCCGGTCGGTGAGCCCGACCGTCTCCAACGTCCGGTCCGCCGCGGCCGCGTCCTTGCGGTACAGCCCGGCGACGGTGGCGAGGTGCTCGCGGGCGGTCTGGCGGACGAAGAACGCCGAGGCCTGGGTCTGGACGCCGATGCGCGGCAGCAGCGCCGTATCGCGGGGCCAGGGGCTGTGCCCGAGGACGCGCACGGTGCCGGAGTCGGCCTGGCGCAGGCCCTCGACGATCTCCACGAGGGTGGTCTTGCCCGCGCCGTTGGGTCCGAGGAGGCCGAAGAACTCGCCCCGGCGGACGTCGAGGGAGATCCCGTCCACGGCCTGCCGGTCGCCGTAGCGCTTGCGGACCTCCCGTACGGACACGGCGAGTTCCGGGGAGTCGGGCGGAGGGGTGTGGTCAGTGGTCATGGGCGGTGCGGTTCCCTCGGTTCGGAGACGGTGCGGGGGGAGTGGAAGGTTCGGGGGGAAGGGAGGATGCGTGGGGAGTGGAAGGTTCGGGTGCGGACGGGGACGCGGACGCGGCCCCGGGCGTCGGTGGGGGCAGGGGCGGGCTCACGGCGTCACCGCCACGACGACGCCGGTCACCAGGGCGCCGGCCAGGAGCAGGACCAGCAGGGTCGAGCCGATCCCGTAGAGCGCGTACACCCTGCGGGCCCGCGGCGGGTAGGCGTCCGCCGCGGCCCGGTCGCGCAGCCGCAGCCGCAGGTACGCCGAGCTGGCGGGGGCGAGCCGGGTCACGCGCAGCGCGTGCCCCAGCAGGGTGTAGCCGTCCATCGGCGGCAGCGGGACCAGGTTCACCAGTGCCTGCGCGCTGCCCAGCAGCAACAGCGCACCCAGCACCCGGCCCGTGGCGTCGCCCGACGGCAGCGCGGCCCACCAGGCGAGGAAGGGCAGCAGGAACAGCAGGTTGGCGAAGGCGCCCGCGCCGGCCACGACGAGCTGTTCGCGCCGCCGCGGCAGGTAGCGGTAGTTCTCCACGGTGCAGTACATGATCGCGACGGGCAGTCGCCACCGCAGCCCGATCTCCCCGACGGTGCCCCCGACATGGCGGGCGGCGATCCCGTGCCCGAACTCGTGCAGCGCGGTGCTCAGCCACAGCAGCGTCGCCACGGCCAGCAGCGGCACCGGACGCGTCGCCAACCAGAGCACGTCCGCGAGGAGTTCACCGAACGAGAGCACCAACACCACCTCCATGCCCAGGCATACGAGGACCAGCACGCCCAGCACCACCGGCCGCAGGGCGGGCCGCAGCAGCCGGTGCAGCCGCCCCGTGGTGGCGTCGGCGTCGGCGACCAGCCGCAGCGTGCCGCGCAACAGGCCCCCGGTGCGCTGCGGCCCCGGGCCGGGGGCGGGCTCCGGGGCGGGCCCGCCCGCCAGGAGCCGCCGGGTCCCGAGCAGCCCGAGGAGCCGGCTCCAGTTCGCCTCGCCCAACCGGCGCCCGAAGGCCCGCCCGTACTCCTCGCCGATCTCGGCGAGGCTGCGCGAGCCGTCCAGGCGCGACAGCAGGAAGAACTCCTTCTGTCCGACCTCGAACGAGGCACCGGACACCGGGTCCTTGACGAGGTGGACGACGGCGGAGCCGTTCAGCAGGGGCGGCGACAGCAGGATCCCGGACCGCAGCGCGGGCCGGTGTTCGAGCATCCCGGTGCTCACGGCCGGATCACCCGGGCCGCCGCCCCGTCGGGGTCCTGCGCCCCGTCCGCCCCGTCCGCCCCGTCCGCCCCGTCCGGTCCCGCCGGGACGCCGAGGTGCTCGCGCAGCACCCGACCCAGCAGGTGCGCGAGGTAGGCCTCGTCCCGGATGGTCACGTGCAGCCGGTTGTTGGTCATGTGCATGTACGGGGACAGCAGCAGGGGCAGCGCCACCGCCAGATCGTCCACCCGCTCGTCCCGGCTCCCGTCCCAGGACCGGAACACCAACCGCTCCTCGCGGGCCAGCGCCACCGCCCGTTCCCGCAGCTCGCGGCAGTGCTCGGCCCATCCGGCGAGGAAGCCCGGCAGCCGGCCCGTCTCCCCGGAGTCGAGGGCCTCCAGCACGGCCGCGAACCGCCGCCCCAGCCCCGGGGCGGTCTGCTCGTAGGTGCGGTCGTACTCGGCGGACCCGATGAACCCGGTCCCGGGGAACGCCTGGTGCCAGAACCGGTAGTACCGGTCGAGGTAGTCGCCGAGCTCGCGGCGGTCGGGCAGGAAGACGCCCGCCATCACCATCATCAGCTGCGCGGCGGTGCCCAGCAGCACGGTGCGCAGGTGCAGGTTCATGCCCCCGAACGCCTCCGTGACCAGATCGCTGGAGTGCGCGAAGTGCCACTCCGCGAGCTCGACCCCGTCCGGGCCGCCGTACTTGCCGTATTCCGGCTCGTAGGGCTCGTAGGACCAGGAGTTGTTGGGGCGCAGGTTCATCCGCCCGTCCGGGCCCATGAAGGCCGCCCGGTCGCCGTCCGGGAACTCCATGTCGAACAGCGTGTTGTAGAACTCGTTGAGGAAGCCGGAATCCACCTCGTACAGCGCCGGTCTCGCCTTCAGGAACGCCGTCACGGCCTCCTCCGCGCGCCGGCGCACCTCGGCCTCCGCGTCCGGGGTGACGGGCCGCAGGCGCAGGCGCACGTGGGGCCCCTCCAGCCAGTAGTTGATGAAGAAGTGCCCGGCCAGCAGGCCGTCCGCCGTCAGGGAGGCGATCAGCGGTCGCACGCAGTTGACCAGCAGGGGCTGCGGGTTGGCGGCGTAGAAGACGTGCATGGCCTGCCAGGCGCCGCGCGTCGGGCTCAGTTCTGACATCGGGTGCCGCCCTCCTGGGCCGGGATCTCGGTGACGGTGGTGGTGAAGGTCTCGACGGCCAGTTCGGCGACGTGCGCGCCGCGCGCCGAGCGGGTGTGCAGCGCGTCCGGGCCGGGGAGCATCTCGCGGAAGACCACCCGGTGTCCGGGTTCGCGCAGCAGCGGTTCGAACGCGGCCAACGACAGCAGGCTCGCGAAGTCCACGTACTGGGGCTTGGCGCCCAGCGCCGAGGGCCCCGCCGACACCGTCGCGAACACCCGCTCCGGCAGGCCGTGCAGCCGCCGCCACCGCTGCCACTCCAGGAAGTGGTCGGCCCCGCGGGCCCCGTGCGCGGGAAGCCGCTCCGCCGTGGTCGTCCAGCTGCGCCGGCTCACCACCACGTCCCCGTGCACGACCCGGGGCCGCGTGTGGACCCCGTCCCGCGCCACGCCCTCCGGCACGCCCGCCCACACGTCCAGCGGCGACATGGACGAGGGCGACAGGAGCAGCAGCGTCCGCGGCACCACCGGCAGCGCGAGCGGCACCAGGTAGCCCAGGTAGACCGGGATCACCTCGCGGCCGAGCCGCCGCGAACGCAAGACCACCCGCCCCGTCGCGGGGACGTGCTCCGCGTACAGGTCGTCCAGGCGCAGCAGCCGGTCCTCCGGCAGGGTGCCGCTCTCGCCCGGGCAGACGATCTCGTAGTCGGTCAGCCGCCCGTGCAGGTTCAGGTTGGTGGTGACCGGACCCCCGGTGACCTCGGCGAACACGGCACCGGGGGGAGTGGCCCGGTCGGCCTGCGCGCGCAGCTGCGCGTCGAGGCCGGGCCGGTCCGCCTGCTCCTCGTAGACGTGCGTGAACCGGCTGAAGGGGAAGGACAGTCCGCCGTACGAACGGTTCAGCACGGTCCGCGGCGCCCCGCCGGCCGGGTCGTGGGCGAGCTGGACGTGGTGGCAGCGCGGCGCGAAGGCCGGTACGACCGGCTCCAGTTCGCCCGCCACCTCGGCCAGGTCCGCCTCCGTCAGCCGCAGTTCGACCCCGTCCGGGCCGCCCCGCGAGCGCCCTGCCGTCTCCTCGTACGCCGCCCAGTGCGCCCGCATCCGGCCCACGAAGGCGCGCCGGGCCGCGTCCAGGGCCCGGATCCCGGGCAGGCCGAGCCAGTTCTCCTCCGGCACGTACTCGCCCCGCGCGTCGAAGGGGGTGCGGCGCGCGGTGAACGACAGGTACTGGTCGAAGAAGTCCTCGTGGAAGTCGTGCACCAGGCCCAACAGGTCCTCACAACGGCCCCCCTGCCCGTAGCGGGCGGTGAAGAACCCCTCGAAGGTGATCCGTTGGGCGAGCGTGAGGTCGAAGGCGGGCAGGATCCGCTCCACCGAACGCAGCGCACCGCCGTCCGCGCCCGCCCGGGCCCAGGAGGGACGCGCCGCGGGCAGGTCACGGCCCGCGCCGACGTCCTCGTAGACCAGCGTCTGGGGCAACGGCGCGTCGGCCGGGGCCCCCAGCTCCGCCCAGACCAGGCGCAGTTGCTCCCTCAACTCCCGCAACAGGACGGCCCGTTCGGAGCGGTCCGCGTCGGGATAGCGCTCCAGCACACGGGCGGGCCCGGCCAGCAGGTCGGCGAGGGCGTCGGCCCACGGCCGCTCCAGCCGCGCCAGCGAGCGCCGGAAGGCGCGCACGGGATCCCCGCTGTGCACCTCGGTGTCCAGGCACGGCACCCGCACCATGCCGAGCTGGAGGAGGGCGTCGACGTACGCCTCGCAGTCGGCCGGGTCGGCCCCGTGTTCGGCCGCCAGCCAGTCGACCAGCTCGTGATGGCGCAGGTCGGCCCCGAACCCGGTGGTCCCGGACCCGAACCCGGTGCTCCCGGACCCGGCCCCGGACCCGGACGGGTCCGAGGCCGCCGCCCGCTCCGCGAAGAGGGCCAGCAACCGGTCCAGGGTGCCGCTGCGGCGCAGGAAGAACAGCCGGTCCTTGACCGCGTCGAAGGTGACGGCGGCCGCGTCGTCCCCGGCCGTCACGGAACGGCGCACGTACCGGATCCGGTCGTCCTCCCGGCCCCAACCCGAGGCGGGCCGCAGCGGCAGGTCCCGGCGGCGGACCGGATCGGCGAGGACCAGCTCGGCGAGCCGCGCCAACACCACGACGTTCAGCCGGACGTGGCTGCGCCACCGGTCCTCGACCCGGATCCCGTCCGCGCTGAGCACGCCTTCCGCGCCGAGCGCGCCTTCCGGGTCCTCCGGGGCGAACAGACCCGTCGCCACCCCGGTGAAGGTGCTGAAGGGGCTGGTCTTGCACGCGGTGCGGTAGAGGTACGAGAGCACCGACCGTTCCGCCTTGCGGGCCCGCCCCCCGGGCTCGGCGCCGCCGGCGACGGCCGCCGCGTACGCGTCGAGCTGCCCCTCCAGGACCGGGGAGGCCAGCAGCAGTCCGTGCCGCAACCGGTCGTCCTCCAGCAACCCGCTCAGCGCCGCCCGGCCCGCGCGCAGGTCGGCGGCCAGCAGCGGCTCGCCCTCCGCCCGCAGCTTGCGCACCTCACCGACCCCGGCCAGCCACGCGGCCAGCCGTTCCGCCGTCAGGGCGGCCTCCCCGGGCGCCGCGCCCGCCGCCTCGCCGGATTCCGCCACGAGGCGCAGCGCGGCCTCGGGATCCTCGGGGGGCCTGCCGTTGTGGATCCGGCGGCGCAGCGCCAGCAGCTCCCGGCGCCGGACCGCGCCCGGGCCCCCGGGCTGCGGGTCCGTCGCGCCGACCGCGCGGTGCAGTGCCTCGCTCAGCCACTGCGCCCGTGCGCGCAGGGCCTCCTCGGCCGTCAGCACGTCCTCGGCCCAACGGCGCGCGGCCTCACACCGCAGCGCGTCGGCCGACTCCAGGGGCAGGCCGGCCACGCGCAGCATGAACCGCTCGCCCGCCCGCCACTCGGTGGTGGTCTTCATCCTGTCTTCCCGCTTCTCTCGTCGGCCGGTCAGGCGATCTCGTGGCGGAAGTCGGCCGGCCGCGGGCGTTCGTGGCCGAGCAGCATCACCAGCAGCGGGGCCTCGTCGGTGTCCGTCAGCCCCAGCCGCTCGGCGTAGGAGACGTTGTCGAAGCCGAGCGCGACGCCCGCGCCCAGCCCGTGGGCGGCCGCGGTGGTGTAGAAGGTCTGCGCGACCGCGCCGACGGTGGCGCCCACCAGGCGGTAGCCCCGGTCGCCCACCGCGTCGAGCACCTTCGTGGTGCGTACGGTCGGCACCAGCACCGCGCCCGCCTGCTCCAGGTTGTAGTTGGACAGGAAGTAGTTGCGCTGGAGGAAGGAACCGGGAGCGCCCGCCACCACCAGCCGCAGCGCGTGGGCGACGGGATCGTAGGCGTAGGTCCCCGGCGCGACTCCCTCGACGTGGTTGACGAAGGCGTACAACGAGGTCAGCCGGGGCCCGTCGGGACGCTCGGCCTCGCTGCCCACCGACGTGGCCGCGCAGTCGGCCAGCGCCGCCGCCAACTGCGCGGCACCGAGCGGCCGGCTCGCGTCGAACCGGCCGAAGCTGCTGCGCCGGGCCCGCAGCGCTGCGGCGGCCCCCATCGGCGCCGCGGCGGGAGCGGGCAGCGGCTCGGGCTCGCCGCCCCGGGGCGCGAACGCGGCCGCCGCGTCCAGCGCGCCCGGCGCGGGACGGTCGGCCGTGCGCCCCAGCGTGGCCCCGTGGATCCGTCGCAGCGTCTCGAAGCGCAGCACCGTACGGGAACGCTCCGCGTCGCGGTGGCGCACGGAGAGCCCCGGGGGAGGCACGGCGACCGGGGGGCGCCCGGCGGACGCGGACCCGGACGCGGACGCGCCGGCGGTGGCGGCGCCCTCCCACTCCAGCGGGACCGCGGCGAAGATCCCCTCCTCCTCGGGCGCCACCCCGAGCAGGCCGGCCAGCCGCTCCTCGTCGAACCAGAGCGTGGGCGCGATCCGCAGACCGCGCTCCGCCGCCCACAGCCGCCAGGTCTGGACGACCGTGCCGACGTCCATGCTCACGGCGTGGAAGGAGAAGCTGTTGTACTTGAACGCGTTCTGCCAGTACTTGACGCTCAGCAGCAGGTACTGGGTGGGCCCGTCCTCCCCGGCGCCCAAGGCCGCGCGGACGTCGCCGGTGACGTCGCCCGTCAGCAGCCGGCGCAGCCCGTGCACGTGCGGGGCGTAGTGGTACACGCCCGGGGTGAGGGGTCCGCCCGCGCCCGCCGCCCAGTACACGCCGACCGGGTAGAGCCCGCCGCCGGAGGCCGTCCCGCGCGACCAGTTGGCCTGCGGGTAGTGGGGGAGCGCGGCCAGGTCGGTGTTGGCCTGGACGCCGAGCCTGCGCCCGACCAGGCCGTACGAGTCCTGGAGCATCCCGGACAGCAACGGCAGGCTGAACCCGCCCGCGCCCGGCGCGCCCGGCACCGGCGCGCCCGGCACCGGCCCGACCGGCTCGGGCAGCGGCAGGGTCTCCGCCTGCGGGTAGTACTTCGCCTTGCGGGGGCGGTCGGCCCAGTCGGGCACGAAGTCCACGGGCTCCATCGGTATCCGGCCCCGGTGCAGGATGGCGCTCGCGTAGTCATGGGCGTAGCCCACGGATCCTCCTCGGTTCGTGTGGGGACAGGGCGGTGGCCCGCGTCAGGGGAAGGGGTGCGGCGCGACGTGCAGGTCGGCGGGGACCAGGTCACGCTCGCGCAGCCCCGCCTCGCGCAGCGCCGTGCGCAGGCGGGGCATGCCGAGCGCCCGCTGCCGCGACCAGCCGAAGTCGATCGGCAGCAGCCCCGGCACCAGCACGCTCACCGTGTGCAGCCCCAGCACCCGCTGCTCGGGCAGCGTCTGGTCGACCACCACCACGTCGAACCCCCGGTCCGCGACGGCCTCCACGCAGCGCGCCAAGTCCTCGCGCACGTCGTGTGACACCGGCCGCTCGGGCGCCAGGTCGGCCACCGACCGCAGGGGGCCGCGGGGCCCGCCGCGCAGCAGGAAGTCGGCGTGCCGGCCCATCTCCGGCACCCCGTACACCAGCGGATGGTCGTGCAGGGCCGTCACCAGGGAGAAGTCGGCCGCCATCGCGCGCAGCCGGTCCCCGTCCCGTTCGGTGCGGCCGGGCAGGTTCACCGCGTCCGTGGCGATCTCGCACAGCGCCGAGTCCAGCGCCGACTCCGGATCCAGACCGGCCCCGGCCCCGAAGCACATACGGCCCGTACCGCCGTCGAACCGCTCCGCGACGGCCGTCACCACCGGGATCGGGAAGCTGATCCGGGTGTCGAAGAACCGCGCCCGGTAGCCGTAGAGCGCGAGCCGGTCGACCATCGCCCGCGTCGAGGCCCGCGCACTGGTCGCGGGGTCGATCTCCGGCAGCCCTTGGCGCCCGTACCAGGTCAGCAGGAACGCGTCCCGCTCGACGACCTCCATCAGGCCGAAGTAGGCCGCCTCGGCCAGACTCCCGCCCGAGGCACAGCCGTTGGAGCTCTCCTGGACGAACCGGTTCTCCAGACCCGGCGCGTGATAGTACGTCAGCACCTCGGGAACCAGTCGCGGTGCCTCGTCGCGCAGCGACCATCCCCACACCCAGGGGATCTCCCGGTCGGGGTCGAAGGGCCGCACGCGCGGGTTGTCCCGGTGGAACTCCTCGTCGTACAGGCCGACGTCACGCGGGTCCACCGCCCGGTCGGCGAACTCCCGCAGGGAGCCGCGCACGCTCGTCACGCGCGACCGCGCCCGCATCCCCGCGTACCGCTCCAGACCCTCCAGCACCCCGACCCGGGCACTGCGCGCGAAGGAATCGGTGTGCCCGCCCCAGAACGTCTCGCGCAGGTACTCGCCCGACCGCATCGAGAAGCACCCGATGGTCGCCGAGGTCGAGGTCGACGAGACGTCCTGGACCAGGGAGGGACCCAGCGCCCCGCACAGCGGGTTCGCGAAGGCGGCCACCTCGATCCCGTACGCCTCCACGGGACGGGTACGGAACACCCCCGGCCGGTACTTGGGCGCCGGGGCGAACCCGGGCGCCCGCGGGGCGTCCACCACGGGCGTCGCGCACACCGGACACTCCGGATCGGGCACCAGGGGATAGCCGCGCACCGCCCCGCCGCGCAGGTCCAGCGACCACACGACGGGGAACACCGCGTCGTCGACCGGAGCGGAGCCGGCGCGCACCACCAGCGCGGCCAGCGCGTCCGCCGCGAAGGCGTGCGCGTACGGCCACTCGCCCGCCGCCCGCGTGGCGCCGCCCAACTCCAGCGCGTCGCGCAGCGCGACCGACCGGACGGCCTGCCACCGCCGCTCCAAACAGTGGGCGCACCCCGCGGGGCCGCCCGCCGGGCCGCCCGTCGGCCCCACCACGGCCTGGTACCCGTACAGCCACACCGGGACGACGGGCTCCGCGCCCGCCTCCGGCTCGCCGGCGCCCGGCGCGAAGGCGTCGCGCACGCCCAGCACCGACAGGGCCACGGTCGGCCCCTCCAGGTCGGCCAGCGCCCGTTCCAGCAGGGCCGTGAACCGACCGGCCGCCCCGGCCCCGAGCCCGGCCGGCACGCCGGCGTCGACCCGCACGGATGCGCCCCGGCCGCTACGCCTCATCGTCGGACTCCCGCACCGCCGTGAGCAGCACCCGCACGGTGTGTACGCCCACCCCGGCGAGGTCCGCCGACCCGGTGGACACCACGTACGCGTCCAGCCCGGCGTCCCCGAGCCGCTCCAGCACCCGCTGCCAGGACACGGCCGGACCCTCCGCGACGGCCGCCGCCGGGCCGGAGGCGACCGGCAGACGGGCGTCCAGATCGCGCAACAGCGGATCACCGGTGTCGACCGGGGTGTCGCCGGTCGTCCCGTCGGCCTCGTACTGCACCGCGCCGAGCAGTTCCCGCAGCGCCTCGACGGCCGCCGTACGCCGGTCCAGGCCCGCGCCGAGCGCCCAACGCTCCCCGGAGCGGGCCAGCAGCACCTGTGCCCCGCTGCGCTCGCCCTCGCCCAGGTCCAGCAGCTCCGGGGTCATCCCGAGCCGGTCCGCCGACCGTACGAGGAAGGCCAGTTCGGCGTCGTCCCCGTCGGGCGCCGGCAGCGGCACCGCACCGGCCGCCGCACCCCGCACGAGGCGCAGCAGCGCCGCGTGGCCCAGCGCGGACAGCAGCCCGGCGGCGGCCGCGTCGGCGGGGGTGGGCCCGGCGCCCGCCCCGGCCCGGGTCCGCTCGAAGAGCCGGTCGGCGTTGTGCGGGCCGAACGGCCGCACGGCGCCCGCCGGAACGAGCGCGGGCTCCTTCGTCAGCAGGGACACGGCCCGCTGGTACGCCGCCGGCTCGCCCGGTATCCCGGTGGCCGTGGCCAGCGCACCCGCGGCCACCGGCGCGCCGTCGCCCTCGCGCGCGGCGGACCGGTCCACGACCCGCGCGGGCACGACGTGCTCCGCGTACACCAGGGCCGCCGCGTCGAGGGCCCGCATCCGCGCGCCGGCGACGTGGTGGATGTCGAAGGCGGCGACCGCGCGGACCCCCGCGTGGCCCACGCCCAGTTCGACCACGCCCAGCTTGAGCGGGATCTGCGTAAGCTCCTCGTCCGCGTACCCGGTGAACACCCCGGCCCGGAGGCGCACCGCGGCGGAGCGCCGGTTCAACTCCTCCACCAGCGCGTCGGCCTCGCGGGCCGTCTCCAGGGTGGGCAGCTCGGGCGCGCCCGAGGTACCGGCGGCGGCCAGGTCGACGGGCTCGACCTCCGGTTCCTCCGGCGGGGCGCAGAACGGGCAGCGGGGGTGCGCGAACAGCGGCTCGGCGACCACGTCCAGCGAGGCGGTGTCCTGGACGAGGAGCCGGCCCTCGGTCTCGGCCGGCAGCGCGCCCGAGGTGGCGCGGAACACCTCGTACCCGAGGAGGTTGCCGAGCATCGCGGCCAGGGGCCGCCCCGGCACGCCGGCGGTCGACGGAGCCGCGTCGGGCAGGGCCAGGGAGCTCCACACGTCGGCGGCCCCCGCACCGCCGCGGGCCGCGCCCATCCTGAGGGCGGCGCACGACCAGCAGCCGGTCGTCCCGTGCGCCATCAGCGGCCCCACGACCGCGTCGTCACCGTAGGACCAGACGGGCAGCAGGGACCGACCCTCGGGTATCCCGGCGCGCAGCAGCGGGAAGAGCCGGGCGGGCGCGGCGGGCCCGCCGGTGACCACGACGAAGTCGTAGTCCGCCAGCCGGTCCCAGTCCCACGCCCGGTCGTCCGACGGGAGGGGCAGGGCGCGGACCTCCACGGGGCAGCCGTCGGCGCGGGTCTCGGCCGCCTCGGCCTCGACCTGCTCGGTGTCGGTGCCGGGCAGGACGCCGACGACGGCGCAGCCGTTGCGCACCAGGCTCAGCGCGCACCACCGGGCCACGGCGTCCGTGCCGAGGACGGCGACCCGGGTGTGGCGGAAGCGCAGGAAGCGGGCCTCGGCGTCGTCGGAGTAGTGGTCGGCGTAGGCGATCTGGGGGGCGAAGCGGCGGGCCACGTCGGGGGAGGGGGCCGGCCGGTCGGCGGTGTTCTCTCCGGCCTCCTCGACGGAGCGGGCGAAGTCCCGTTCGTACAGGGTCCTGACGAGTTCGCCGACCATCGCGCGCTGGGGATCGCCCATGCCCTGACAGAGCTCGGCGACGGAGTGTTCGCCCGTCAGGTGCGGGACGATCAGCGTGGCGAAGCGGTAGGCGGTGCGCGCGGTGAGGCGGAATCCGCCGTCGGAGTTGTGGAACAGCACCCCGTCGGGCGTCTCGGTGAAGAGCACGTCACGACGGATGCGGGGCCGGGTCGCGGCGACGGCCTGGTAGCTGGCCTGGGACATGGAACACCTCTGGGTGCGTCGGGGTGGGGCGAGGGCGTGAGGTGGGAAATGCCGGTGGAGCGCGGAACAGGGTGCGGTGGTGCGGGTGTGGTCCGTGGTGCGGGTGGTGCGGGTGGCGCCTGTGGTGCGGCGGTGTGGTGGCTCGATGGTTCGGTGGGGCCGGGCCGTACCGGGACCGGGGTGGCCGGTCCGGGCGTACGGGCCCGGCGCGGCCGGGAGCGGGCCGCGGGCGGTGTGGCGCGGTGCGACGCGGGATCAGGGGTGGGCCGCGGCCGGGGCCGCGCCGTCGGCCTCCCGGGCCAGCCACCGTGCGCAGACCCGGAGGAAGGCGTGGATCCGGTAGGGCTGACCGGGTGGGCCGTCCTCCAACATCCCCGCCTCCACGAGCTGTTCCAGGACGGTGGCGCTGCCCGCCGCAGCGAGACCGGAACCCTGCTTGAGCGAGCCCAACCGCAGGAACACCTCGCGCAGTTCGGGCGCGAGCGCGGCCACGGCCCGGCCCACGACCTCCGGGACCGAGAGCCGCGGGTCCTCCGGGAGGGCGAGCCGTCCCGGTGGGTCCTGCGCCAGCCAGGCCGCGCAGTCCGCGACGGACAGGGCGGGCCGGGTCAGCAGCCGGCCGGCGGCGATCCGCAGCGCGAGCGGGAAGTACCCGCACGCGGCGGCGAGTTCGCGCGCGGCCCGCTCCTCGGCGGTGATCCGCTCGGCGCCGACGAGCCCGGACAGCAGCCCGAGGGCCTCCGCCGGTCCGAGGACGTCGAGCCGGTGCACGGCGCCGCCGTGCGTGGCCACGACCGCCGCCAGCGCGCGCCGGCTGGTGATCACCACCGTGGCGGTCCCCGTGCCGGGCAGCAGGGGCAGTACCTGGCCGGCGCCGGCCGCGTTGTCGAGGATCAGCAGCCGCCGCCCGGGTTCGCGGGGATCCGGCAGCAGCTTGCGGGCCTCCTCGACGTCCAGGGGGCTCCCGTCCGGCCGGGTGAGGTCCACGTCGAACACCCCGCCGGGGAAGGTCCCCTGGGCGGCGTACGCGCTCTGCCGCGCGAGCGCCGACTTGCCGATGCCGGGTGCTCCGGAGACGACGATCAGCCGGCACCCGTCGGGGTCGGTCAGGCGCAGCGCCATGGACCGCAGGTCCGCCTCGCGCCCGGCGAAGCCGGGGACGGGCGGGAACCCGCCGTGCGCGGGCGGGCCGGCGACCGTCAACGCGGGGCGCGGGGGCGCCGGTTCGACCTCCGGGGTGCGGGCGGTCGGGCCGCCCAGCTCCTCGGAGCGCAGGATCGCGAGTTCGAGGCGGCGCAGCCCGGGGCCGGGGTCCACGCCGAGCTCCTCGCGCAGCCGGTCGCGGACCGCCCGGTATTCGGCCAGGGCCTCGGCCTGCCGGCCCGTGCGGTAGAGGGCCTCGATGAGCTGTTCGGTGAAGCGCTCGCGGACGGGGTGGCGGCGGGTGGTCTCGTAGAGGTCGATCAGCACCTGGTGGCAGTTGCCGGCCGCCAGTTCGAGGTCGCAGACCCGCTCCAGCACCCGCAACCGTTCCTGTTCCAACGCCGGCGCGGCGTCCCGTTGGAGCATGCGCGAGGCCACGTTGGACAAGGGCTGTCCGTGCCACAGGGAGAGCGACTCCCGGAGTCGGTACAGTTCCTCGCCGCTCCCGGCGGCGGCCCGCGCACGGGCGGTCAGTAACCGGAACAGGACGAGATCGAGGGTCTCTTCGTCGTTGCGCATGCGGTAACCGCCCGGAACCGCCTCGATGGTGGTCGCGGATATCCCGTATTTCTCGAATAGCCGGCGAAGGCGCAGCACACAGGTCTGGAGTGCGGCTCGCGCGGTGGCGGGAGGCTCCTCGTCCCATACGGCGCGCAGGAGATAGTCGGTGGAAACGACGGCTCCGGGATGGAGGAGCAGCGCGGCGAGGAGGCTCGTCGGTTTGGACGGTTTGAGAACCACCGTCTCGGGGCCCTGAGCGATGCTGAGCGGCCCCAGAAGCTGGAACCGCATCATGGTCCCCCCGTGTCGGGTCACGTGTGTCGCGTACGAACGCGCGGCGGGGACGCCGGCCCCGTGGGTCCGGGCGCCGTACGTGCGGCGGCTCCGGACGGGTTCCGGAAAAAGTCCGGACCATTTCCGAGGGCTGTTGCCGCTCCCCGTCGAGCGGTGAATAGCTGGAACCCTACATAACGGATCTTGTGAAAGTCGAGTCGTCGAACCGATTCATTCGCGCCAGGCCGGTGGACTTCTCCTCTCCGTTACTCGGGCGCCTCGTGGAGTTACTGTCGGTACGTCAATAATGTTCATATCTAAACGAGTAGCGCCATGAGCCGGGCTTGAGCGTGAATGGAGTAATCCCGACCCCAACCCGAGCCGGCCGGATTTCATACCCGGACGTGGCGGATTCCGATGGGAACCGGAATCCGCCGTGACGGCCGGAGCGGCGGGCGGGGAAGGGGCGGGCGGGGGAGCGGCGGGCGGGGGAGGGGCGGTCGTGCCTATTCGAAACGGGCCGTGTCGCCCGCGCCCCGCCGGACGATCTCCGCCTCGCCGTCGGAGAAGTCGATGACGGTCGTCGGCCGGGTCCCGCAGTCCCCGGAGTCGACCACGGCGTCGACCAGGTGGTCGAGCCGCTCCTTGATCTCCCAACCCTGCGTCAGCGGCTCCTCCTCGTCGGGCAGGAGCAGGGTGCTGGAGACCAGGGGTTCGCCCAGCTCGGACAGGAGCGTCTGGGTCACGTGGTGGTCGGGGATGCGGACGCCGACCGTCTTCTTCTTCGGGTGCAGCATCTGGCGCGGCACCTCCGAGGTGGCCTTCAGGATGAAGGTGTAGGGACCGGGCGTCGCCGCCTTGATCGCACGGAACACGTCGTTGTCCACGTGGACGAACTGTCCCAGCTGCGCGAAGTTCTGGCAGACCAGGGTGAAGTGGTGACGGTCGTCGAGGGCCCGGATCGAGCGGATCCGGGTCAGACCGTCACGGTTGCCCAGCCGGCACCCCAGCGCGAAGCAGGAGTCCGTCGGGTATGCGATGAGCCCACCGGCCCGGATGCTTTCGGCCACGCTGCCGATGGTGCGCCGCTGAGGATTCTCGGGGTGCACGTCGAAGTACTTCGCCATCCGCCGAGCGTACTGCTCCGTGCGGGTTCTCTTGCGGGTCCGTTCGGCGGCAGGGCCGGGTTTGTGATCATCGTCTTGGCTCCAGATCGTTTTGATGCTGCCATCCGGTCGGCATCCGGCCGCCGATCGGCGTACGAGATCTGGGAGGGCTGCGTGGCCACTTCGTGGAAGAGGACGTGGAGTACGGCGGCGGCGGTGACCGGCGCCCTGCTGGTCGTCGCGGCCGTCCCGGGCCGATCCCCCGAAGCGGTCGCCGCACCCTCCGCGCCGCTCCCGGAGGCGGCGCTCACCCTGCTCGTCGGCCGCGCCGTGGAGGAGGGCGGGGAGGCCGGCTCCGCCTGGTGCCCCGTGCGCACCTTCCGCGCCGAGGCCTGCGGGACCTGGCGCGAGCGGCGGGTCGTCGCCACCGCCCGGGGCGCGGGCTCCCTCCTGCGCGACCCGGTCGCCGGGCGGGGGGAGACCCTCCCCACCGACCCCGGGGCGCCGTTGGAGATCGCGCTCGCCGACGAGCGGTCCGGCCGGCTCACCGACATCAGCGTCCGCGACGGACACGGCCGCCACCTCGCCGGCGCCCTTGGCCCCGAGGGCACCCGCTGGCACAACACCGAACCCCTGCGGGCGGGGGAGGACTACACCGTCCGGGTCGACGCCCAGGACGGCGCCGGCACACCGGTCGGCGTGACCATGGCCTTCCGCACGGCCCGGCCCGACGGCCACGCGAACGGACCCGGAGGCGGCGGGGCCGGCGCCCCCGACGACGGCAAGCCCGGGGGCGCCGGGCCCGACGGCGGACGGGGCGCGGGCGCCGGCGGCGCGGAACGCGACCGGCTCACCGTCGACTTCGGCCCGCGTCCCGGCACGTACGGCGCCGGGGAGATCGTCACCGCCGAACTCAGCCACCCCGTGCCCGCCGACGACCCCGAGGCCCGCGCCCGCCTGGAGGGCGCCCTCCAGGTCACCTCCGAACCGCGGGTCGAGGGCGCCTGGCACTGGGTGGACGACTCCACCCTGCACTTCCGCCCCCGCACCTACTGGCCCGCGCACACCGTGGTCCGCGTCCGCAGCGGCCTCGACGGCGTACGGATCGGGGACCACGGCTACGGCGGCCCCTCCGAGCCCCTCCAGTTCACCGTCGGCGACCGGATCGAGGCCGTCACCGACTCCGCCGCGCACGAGATGACCGTACGCCGCAACGGACGCGTCATCAGGACCATCCCCGTCACCACCGGCAAGGCGGGCTTCCTGACCCGCAGCGGCGTGAAGGTCATCCTCGGCAAGGAGTACAAGGTCCGCATGCGCGGGGACACGGTCGGCATCAAGAAGGGCACCAAGGAGTTCTACGACCTGCCCGTCTTCTACGCGACCCGGGTCACCTGGAGCGGCGAGTACGTGCACGCCGCGCCCTGGTCGGTCGACGCGCAGGGGGAGGAGAACGTCAGCCACGGCTGCACCGGCATGAGCACACGGGACGCCGCCTGGTTCTTCGAGACGGTCCGCGAGGGGGACATCGTCGAGGTGGTCAACAGCGGCGGGGCGAGGATGGCCGCCTTCGACAACGGCTTCGGCGACTGGAACGTGGACTGGCGCACCTGGCTGTCGGGCAGCGCCCTGGCCACCACCACGGCCGCCGCGGGCGCCGAGGACTCCGGCCCCGCCACCCCCCTCGCCGCCTCTCGCCTCCGGCCCACCACGTGAGGCCGCGCCCCGGACACGGCACGTCCCACGCCCGCCACGGGAGCGCGCGCCCCACCCGGGCGGTGCCGGGGCGCGGTGGGGGAGGCGCGCGCCGCAAGGGGTGGCGGGCTCCGCGTGCGGGTGGCCGGCGGGGATGACCCCGCTTGCCCCGACCCCCGCCCCGCCGGCCATTGGCCGACCCCGCCGCGCCCTGCTGGCCGGCGCGGCCGGCAACTTCGTCGAGTGGTACGAGTTCGGCGTGTACGGCTGCTTCGCCACCGTGATCGCCGACCACTTCTTCACCCCGCCCCCCACGGGCGACGGCGCGGCGGCCGGCGGCGCCGGACCGCTGATCGCCACGTACGCCTCCTTCGCCGTGGCCTTCTTCTTCCGGCCGGCCGGAGCCCTCCTCTTCGGCCGGCTCGGCGACCGGCTCGGCCGCCGGACCGGCCTGGTCCTCGTCATCGGCCTCATGACCCTCGCCACCACCCTGATCGGCCTGCTGCCCACCCGCGCGGCGGCGGGCGCCGCCGCCCCCGTCCTGCTCACCCTGCTGCGCGCCCTCCAGGGACTCAGCGCCGGCGGGGAGTTCGGCGGGGCCGTGGCCCTGATGACCGAGCACGCCCCGCCCGGTCGGCGCGGCCGGTACGGGGCCTGGCAGTCCCTCACCGTGGCGCTCGGCCTGCTCGCCGGCGCGGCCACCGCCGCCCTCCTGGCCACCGTGTTGCCCCCGGCCGCCCTGCACGCCTGGGGCTGGCGGATCCCGTTCCTGCTGGCCCTGCCCCTCGGGCTGACCGTGCTGTGGCTGCGCACCACCCTGCCGCACGACCCCGCGCCGCCGCCCCGGCCGCCCCGGCCGTACGGGCCCGCGCGCGGGGCCACCGTGCGCGCCGTCGTGCTCGGCGTCGGGCGGATCATGGGCTGGTCGGCGGCCGGGTACACCTTCCTCGTCGTCCTGCCCTCCTACCTGCAACAGACCCTCGGCGCGTCCTTCCGGGAGGCCCTCATCGCCACCGCCCTCGCCAACCTCGGCTTCGCCGCCTCGATCCTGCCCGCCGGCATGCTCAGCGACCGGATCGGCCGCCGCCCCGTGATGCTCGCCGGCGCCCTGACCGTCGCGCTCCTCGCCCTGCCGCTGCTCCACCTGATCCAGGACCCGGCCGCCCCCGCTCCGGCCAAGGCCGCCGCCGTCCTCGGCGCGGGAGCGGTCGTCGGCCTGCTCGCGGGCCCGGGACCCGCCATGCTCGCCGAGATGTTCCCCGCCCGGGTGCGCTGCACCGGCCTCTCGCTCGCCTACGCCCTCGCCAACGCCGTGTTCTCCGGCTGTGCGGGACTCGTCGTCACCGCGCTGATCGCCGCCACCGGCAACACCGACGTCCCCGCCCTGTACGCCGCCGGCGCCTGCGCGGTCAGCGCCCTCGCCCTGGCGTCCCTGCGCGGCGACGACCACCGAAGGCCGCTGCGGTGAGGGTCGTCGGCCTGATGTCGGGCACCTCCCACGACTCCGTCGACGCCGCCGCCGCCGACCTCGTCCAAGAGGGCGACACCCTGCGCCTGGTCCCGCTCGGCATGATCGCCGCCCCCTACGAGGCGCCCCTGCGGGCGGCCCTCGCCGCGGCCCTGCCACCCGCCCCCACCACCCTGGCGGACGTGTGCCGCCTCGACACCGGCATCGGGCGGGCCTTCGCCCGGCTCGCCGCCCGCGCCGACCTCGAACTCTGCGACGGCGAGGCGGAGCTGATCGCCTCCCACGGCCAGACCGTCTACCACTGGACGGACGCCGGACGGGTGCGCGGCACCCTCCAGCTCGGCCGCCCCGCCTGGATCGCGGAGGCCACCGGCCGCCCCGTCGTGTCCGACTTCCGGCCCGCCGACGTCGCGGCCGGCGGCCAGGGTGCCCCCCTGGTCGGCCTGATCGACCTGATGCTGCTGCGCGGTCGCCCCGGCGTCCCGGCCGCCCTCAACATCGGCGGGATCGCCAACCTCACCGCCCTGCCCGTCGCGGGGCCACCGGTGGCCTTCGACACCGGCCCCGGCAACGCCCTGATCGACGCGGCGGTGCACGACCTCACCCGGGGCGGGCGCGCGTACGACGAGGACGGGGCGCTCGCCGCCGCCGGGCGGGTGCACGAGCCGCTGCTGCGCCGGTTGCTCGCCGAGCCCTACTACGCCCGCCCCGCGCCCAAGACCACCGGCAAGGAGCACTTCCACCACGCGTACTTGCGCTCCGCCCTCGCCGACTTCCCCGCCCTGGACCCGCCCGACCTCCTCGCGACCCTCACCCGGCTCACCGCCCGCACCGTCGCCGACGCCCTGCGCCCCCTCGCCGTCACCGAGGTCGTCGCCTCCGGGGGAGGCACGAGCAACCCCGTCCTCATGGAGATGCTCCGCGCCGAACTGCCCGCCGGCACCGCCCTGTCGCGTTCCGACGCGCTCGGGCTGCCGTCCGCCGCGAAGGAGGCGTACGCCTTCGCCGTCCTGGGCTGGCTCACCCTCCACGGCCTGCCGGGCAACGCCCCGGGCTGCACCGGGGCGCGCGGCCCGCGCGTCCTCGGCTCCCTGACCCCAGGCCGGCGCCCGCTGAGCCTGCCGCCCACACCGGCCCGCCCGCCGGACCGGCTGGTGATCGCATCCCGACGATGACGGGCGCGGGGACGGGGACGGGGCGCCCCGCCCCGTCCCCCACCCGGTCCCACGCCCCCGCACGCCCCCGCGATTTCGAAGGGTGACGACTTTGTGACTGTTAGTGTCGATCCGTGTCCGGAGAAGAGCCGCGCGTTCCCCGTGTCCTGATCGTCGACGACCATCCGCTGTTCCGCGAGGGCCTGAAGGCCGCCCTGGAGAGCACCCGGGGCGCGCTCGTCGTCGCCGAGGCCGAGACCGGCGGCGAAGTCGCCGGAGCGGTCGACCTGCACCGGCCCGACGTGGTCGTGATGGACCTGTCGCTGCCCGACATCTCCGGCATCGAGGCCACCCGCCGGCTCACCGCGAGCCATCCCGGACTCCCCGTCCTCATGCTCACCATGTCCGACGACGACGGCGACCTGCTGGCCGCCCTCCGGGCGGGCGCGCGCGGCTACGTGGTCAAGGGAGCGGGCTCCGAGGAGGTGCTCCACGCCCTGCGCACGGTGGCCGCGGGCGGCGCCGTCATCGGTTCGGACCTCGCGGCCCGCCTCTCCGCCCTCCTGTCCGGCGGTCACCGGCGCGGCGCCGAAGCGTTCTTCCCCACCCTGACCGCCCGCGAGGTCGAGGTCCTCGAACTCATCGCCCGGGGCCACGACAACCGGCGCATCGCCCGGGAGCTGGTGCTGTCCGAGAAGACGGTGCGCAACCACGTCACCCACGTCTTCGAGAAGCTCCAGGTCACCTCCCGCGCCGAGGCCGTGGCCCGGGCCCGCGACGCGGGCCTCGGCGCCGAGGACTGACCTCCCCGCCGCCCGCCCGGCCGACGAGGTCGCCGCACGACGCACGACGCACGACGCGCAAGGCACAAGGCACAAGGCACAAGGCCCACGAGGCACCGAGCGGCCCGGGAGGCCGGTATGAACCCAGCGCCCCGGACCCCGCGCCGAACCGCGGCCCATCCGCCCCGCTCGGGTCCGGAGATGCTCCCCGCCTACGCCGTATGCGTCCTGACCATGGCCTCCGCCGCCACCTGGGCCGTCGTCACCCTCACCCACCTCGGTCACCCGGCCCTGAGCGGCGTCAGCCTGCACCTCGCCGCCGACCACGCCCTCGTCGGCCTCGGCATCGCCCTCACCGGCATGGTGTTCGCCGCCCGCCGCACCGCGCGCGTCCTGGGCGGCCTCATGCTCGGCGCGGGCTGCGCGCTGACGCTCGCCCAGACCGTCCCGCTGATCGCCGTGGTGGTGGGCGCGGGTCCCGGCGTCTTCACCGCCGTGGTCGTGCTCGCGATGACGGCCTACGCCCTCATCAACCTGATCATCTACCCGCTGCCCCTGTGGCTGCCCAGCGGTCGCTTCCCCCGGGGCTGGGGTCCGCCGTACGCGCTCCTCACCGCCGTCTGGAGCGCCCTCCAGCAGTACCACGCCTTCACCCACCCCGGGTTCGTCTACTACGGCGTGCCCACCCCCATCGCCGACGGCGTCTGGGCCGGCCCGGAACGCCTCCTGACCCCCTGGATGGACACGGCCGTCGACTGGGTGCCCCCGATCCTCGTCGGCGTCGGCATGCTGATCATGCTGGTCCGTTGGCCCCGGACCCCCCGGTCCGAGCGGCCCTACGCGATCCTGGTCGTGCCCTACGTGGTGTGGATCGCGGTGATCTGCGTCAACCAGTACGCCGACGTCCCCGAGGGGTTCAGCGTCATCATCGTCTTCCTCGCCGCCGCGGCCTGGCCCGCCACCGTCGGGTACGTCCACATCCGCGACCGCACCTGGGCCCTGGACCGCGCGGGCCGGCGCATCCTGACCGCCTTCGTCCTCACCTTCGCCCTGTTCATGGCCTACGCGGGCGGCGCGTTCGTCCTGTCCTACTTCGCACCCGGATCCCTCACCCCCGAGGCCGGGCTGATGGCCGTCTCCACCCTGCTGATCGGCGCCCTGCTGCGCCCCACCGCCCGCCGCGCCGCCCGCACGGTCGACCGCTACTACTACGGCGAGCGCGCCCAGCCCTACCAGGCGGTGCGCACCCTCGCCGACCGGCTCAGCCACACCCTCGACCCGGGGGACATGCCCCGGCTGGTGTGCGACGCGGTGGTGCGGACGCTGAAGCTGCCCGGCGCCCGCCTGGTCATCGGCACCCGTCACGGCCGCCGCGAGCTGGCCCGGCTGGGCCGCCCGGGCGAGGTCGACGAGGCCTTCCCGCTGGTCCACCGCGACCGGGAGATCGGGCACCTGTACGCCTCCCCCCGCGAGGGCGAACTCGCCCTCGACCAGCAGGACCGCGAGGCCGTACGCGTACTGGCCGACCACAGCGCCCCCGCCATCGCCTCCCTGCGGCTCTACGAGGACCTCCAGACGAGCCGCGAACGGATCGTGCTGGCCCGGGAGGAGGAGCGCCGGCGGCTGCGCCACGACCTGCACGACGGACTCGGCCCCGCCCTGTCGGGGCTGCGCCTCCAGGTCGACGCGGCCCGTACGGCCGTGCCGCCCGACACCGGGGTCTCGGGCTCCCTCGCCGGCGTCTCCGAGGGCATCGGGCGGGCCATCGACGAACTGCGCCGCATCACCGCCGGGTTGGCGCCGGCGGCCCTGGACGGAGCCGACCTGCCGCGCGCCCTGCGCCAGTTGGCCGAACACCTGGGCCGCACGCTGCGGATCACCGTGAGCCTCACCCCGGACCCCTTCCCGGGCCTGCCCGCCGCCGTGCAGGTCGCCCTCTACCGGATCACGGCGGAGGCCCTGAACAACGCCGTCCGCCACGCGGGCGCCGCCCACGCGCACGCCTCCGTCGTCCTGACCCCGCAAGCGGTGTCGGTGGAGATCCGCGACGACGGCGCCGGGGTCGGCGAGGGCGGGCCGCGCGGCGGCGGCCTCGGACTGCGCTCCATGGCAGAGCGCGCCGAGGAGCTCGGCGGGACCTTCCGCCTCGTCAGCACGGAATCCGGGACCCTTGTACGGGCCGTGCTCCCACGCACGGTCGGGACCGGACCGGGACCCGGTGACCATGCGCCCGGGACGCGGGGCTCCGTACGTTGAGGTTCCGAAGCACGGACGGAACCGGATGGAATCCAACGGACCCGGAAGAACCGGGAAGAACGGGAATCCGGAACCGGCACCCGAAGGAGGAACCCCATGTACGCGAAGCTCCTGCGCACCGCTCCGGCGGCCGCCCTGGTCACCCTCGGCCTGATGCTGGCCGGCCCCGCGGCGTCCGCCGCCCCCCAGCAGTCGACCGCCTCCGTGTCGGCCGAGCAGCTGCGCCCCAACGGCAAGCACGGCCCCTACTCCAGTGAGGGCTCCTGCAAGAAGGCGGGCAAGACCGGCCAGTCCAAGGGGCACTGGAAGCACTACCAGTGCCGGTACGACCACCACCAGTGGTGGCTCTACACCTCCTGAAGGAGGCCCCCACCCCCTGCCCGGCCCGGGACGTCGCGTCCCGGGCCGGGCCGCGCGCGCCGCACCCGGCGAGAAGACGTCGCCCGCCCCCCACCCTCCACCTCCCGCCCCTCGCGCGGCTCTACGGCCCCACCAGTCGCGCGCGACCGCGCCCGCGCACACTCTCTGCGTCCACCACCGCGTGCCCGCGCGCAGGGGAGTCGCCACGCGGGGACCGGGCCAGTACCCACGGGGGAAACGTGATCACTCGACGGACCGCACTCAGGGCGGGCGTGGCCGGAGCCAGCGTCATCGGAACGGGCGGCATGCTGCTGCCCGTCGTGACCGCCACCGCCGACGAGCCCCGCTCGGCCGCCGCCGACCTCGACCCGGTCGGCATAGCCAAGTTCACCCAGCGGATGCCGCTCGCGCCGGTGCTCCAGCCGTACCTGACGACCAACACCACCAGCTACTACAGCATGACGCTGAAGGAAGCCACCAAGGAGATCGTGCCCGGCCTGAACACCCCGGTACGCACCTTCAACGGCTCCTTCCCGGGCCCCGTCATCAAGGCCGAATCCGGCCGCCGCGTCGTCGTCAAGCAGACCAACACCCTCTCCGACCCCACCTCGATCCACCTGCACGGCGGACACGTCCCCCAGGACAGCGACGGCTCGCCGATGGACCTCATCGCGGCCGGCGGCGGCACCAAGACGTACACCTACCCCAACACCCAGCCGCACGCGAACCTGTGGTTCCACGACCACGCCCACCACCTGGAGTCGGAGAACGTCTTCCGCGGCCTGACCGCCACCTACCTGCTCACCGACGACGTCGAACGCCGCCTCGGCCTGCCCTCCGGCGCCTACGACGTCCCCGTGCAGCTGCGCGACGCCCGATTCGCCCAGAACGGCGAACTCGTCTACCAGATGGGCGACTTCCAGCACCGCAACGTCATCCTCGCCAACGGCAAGGCCTGGCCCTTCTTCGAGGTCGCCGCCCGCAAGTACCGGTTCCGCTTCACCAACACGGCCAACATGCGCTTCTTCGACCTGCGCCTCGCCGACGACTCGGAACTCGTCCAGATCGGCACCGACGGCGGCCTGCTGACCGCCCCCCACCGCACGAACTCCGTCCCGATCACCCCGGGCGAACGGGCCGACATCGTCATCGACTTCTCCCGCTACCCCGTCGGCAGCACCGTCGAACTCGTCAACAAGGCCGCCGCCCCGGGCGAGCCCGTCGACCTGATCGGACGCGTCCTGCAGTTCCGCGTCACCCGCACCGCGAGCGACGACAGCGTCGTCCCCGCCGCGCTGCGCACCCTGCCGCCCCTGGCCACCGCCACCGTCACGCGCGACATCGAGCTGCGCATGGACGAGACCGGCGCCCCGAGCGACATGGCGTACATCAACGGCAAGACGTTCGACATGGACCGCATCGACACCGAGATCGCCTACGGCGCCACGGAGATCTGGACCGTCAAGAACGTCAACCAGTTCGTCCCGCACAACTTCCACATGCACCTGGTCCAGTTCAGGGTGCTGGAGCGCAACGGCGCGGCCGTCACCGCAGGGGCCGAGACCGGCCTCAAGGACACCGTCGCCCTCATGCCCGGCGAGACCGTCAAACTCCAGGCCACCTTCACCGGCTACCGGGGCACCTACGTCTACCACTGCCACATGTTCGACCACGGAGCCATGGGCATGATGGCGAACATGCGCATCGCCTGATCGACCGACGCTCCCTCCGCACCAGCCGGAAAGGCACACCGGATGCACGCCCTCGTCCACGATCCGAACGCACCGATGCAACTCGCCCTCCACGAGGCCCCGGACCCCGCGCCGCGCCCCGGGCAGGCCCTGGTGGAGATCGCCGCGATCTCCTTCAACTACGGTGAGATCGCCTACCGTTCCCCCCGGACGCGGCCCGGCTACGTCTCCGGCTGGGACGCCGCCGGGGTCGTGGTCCGCCCCGCCGAGGACGGCTCCGGACCGCCGGCGGGGACCCGCGTGGTCACCTTCGGCTGGGGCGGCGCCTGGGCCCGGCTGCGCGCCGTCGACACCGCCGAACTCGCCGTCGTCCCCGATGCCGTCGACCTCGGCCTCGCCGCCGCGCTCCCGGTGGCCGGGGTCACCGCCCTCCAGGCCTGCCGCCGCCTCGGCTCGGTCCTCGGACGCCGCGTCCTCGTCACCGGGGCCTCCGGTGGCGTCGGCCGCTACGCCGTCCAGCTCGCGGCGCTCGCCGGCGCGCACGTGGTCGCCTCGGTCGGCAGCCCCGCCCGGGCCGAGGGCCTGCGGGAGCTGGGGGCCGCCGAGATCATCGGCGGCCCCACGAAGCTCACCGCGCCCGTGTACGGCGTGATCGACAACGTGGGCGGTGCCCAACTCGCCGAGGCCTTCTACCGCCTGGAGGACGACGGCGTCGTCCAGGCCATCGGCAAGGCCTCGGGCGAGTCGACCACCATCGACTTCGAGCACTCCCGCGTCACCAGCGCGCGGGGACGCCTGGAGAACTTCAACATCACCACCCCGCTCGGCGCCGACCTCGGCTTCCTGCTCCACCTGCTGGAACAGGGCCGCCTCGACGCCCAGATCGGCTGGCGCGGCCCCTGGACCCGGGCCGCCGAGGCCGCCGAAGGACTCCTCGCCCGCCGGATCCTCGGCAAGGCCGTCCTCGACGTCACCGCCGTGACGGCCTGACCCCGCACACCGCCCGACGGTTCCCCCGCGCCCGCTCGCCCGTGCCGGGCTCGGGGGAACCGTACGGATCATCGGGGGGAGAACCGGGGGGATATCCCCACCCCGGTCCGACAGGCCTGCCGGATGGGTCGACGGCCGCGCCTCCACGAGGCTTTACCCAT
This sequence comes from Streptomyces sp. NPDC048606, assembly GCF_040650855.1. Lineage (NCBI taxonomy): Bacteria > Bacillati > Actinomycetota > Actinomycetes > Kitasatosporales > Streptomycetaceae > Streptomyces > Streptomyces sp. NPDC048606. The sequence goes on from NZ_JBEZIB010000031.1 coordinate 104,968, forward strand.
GACCACACACCGCAGCAAGGCCCTCCTGATCGCCCTCTGCACGGCCACCGCCGCCGCCGGACTCACCGCCGGTTTCCAGGCCCACGCCGAGGACGCGGCCCCGGGCGGCGCCGACCGCCCGAGCCTGACCTGGCGCCCCTGCGCCAAGCCCGGCGGCCCCGCCACCCAGGAATGCGCCGACCTGCCCGTCCCGCTGGACCACGCCGACCCCGACGGCCCCCGGATCAACCTCGCCGTCTCCCGGATCCGCAGCGACCGGCCCGAAGCCCGCCGAGGCACCCTCGTCGTCCTGCCGGGCGGCCCCGGCGGCTCCGGAGTCCAGCGCCTGACCCAGAAGGGCGACGCCCTCGGCCGGCAACTCGCCGGGACGTACGACCTGGTCTCCTTCGACCCCCGCGGCGTCGGCGGCAGCACCACCGCCGACTGCGGACTCGCCCCGGGGGACCGCTACCTCACCAGCCTGCGCGCCTGGCCCGCCGCCGACGGGGACATCACCGCCAACCTCGACCGCGCCCGACGCACCGCCGAGGCCTGCGACCGCAACGGCGGCGCCGTCCTCGCGAGCTTCACCACCGCCAACCAGGTCCGCGACCTCGACGCCCTGCGCGTGGCCCTCGGCGAGCGCAAGCTCTCCGCCTGGGGGGTCTCCTACGGGACCTACGTGGGCGCCGCCTACGCCCAGAAGTTCCCCGAGCGCACCGACCGCTGGGTCCTCGACAGCAGCGGCGACCCCGACCCGACCCGCGTCGCCCGGGGCTGGCTCGCCGACATGTCCCGGGGCGTCGACGACCGCTTCCCCGACTTCGCCGCCTGGGCCGCCCACGCCGACCGGGACCGCGACGGCCTGCGCCTGGCCGCCACCCCCGAAGAGGTGCGCCCCACCGTCATCGCGCTCGCCGCCGCCCTGGACCGCGCCCCGCGGAAGTCGACCACCCCCGACACCCCCCTCACCGGCAACGGCCTGCGCCAGGCCCTGCAGAACGCCCTGACCTCCGACGCGGCCTTCCCGGCCTTCGCCCGCCTCGTCAAGGCCGTCCAGGACCCCGCCGCCACGCCCGTCCTGCCGCCCGAGCTGGCCCAGCCGCTGCGCGGCCAGGACGCCGCCCAGCTCATCGCCGTCATCTGCAACGACGTGAGCTGGCCCGAGGCCGACGCCCGGGACCGCCAGCGCACCGTCGACGAGGACCGCGCCCGCAGCCCCCTCACCGGCGGCATGCCCGTCAACGTCCTGCCGTGCGCCTTCTGGAAGAACACCCCCGACGAGAAGCCCGTCCGCATCACCGACGAGGGCCCGTCCAACATCCTCATGATCCAGAGCCGCCGCGACCCGGCCACGCCCCACTCCAGCGGCCTGAAGATGCGCGAGGCACTGGGACGGCGCGCGGTGCTCGTCACCGTCGAACACGGCGGCCACGGCGCCTACCTGGGCAACGGCAACGCCTGCGGCGACCGTGCCGTCACCGGGTTCCTCACCACCGGCGAGCGCCCCGCCCGGGACCTGGAGTGCGCGAACTGACCCCCGCTCCCCGGCGCGGCGCCCCCCGGAGGGCGCCGCGCCGCGCCGGACGGGGCGTGTCGGTCGTGGCGACCGCCGCCCCGCTCGGGCACGGTGGGCGCGATGGGCGACCGTCCGCGTGCGTCGCCCCCGACCTCCACGAGGGGCGCGCATGGCCGAGTACGACACCTCCCGCACCAGCCGTCGTACGGTCCTGCTGGCCGCGGCGCTGACCGCCTCCTGCGGGGCGCCGACCGGCCGCGGTGCCACCGCCGCCCCGCCGCCGGGTTGCGTGCTCACCGTCGAGGCGGGGGAGGGGCCGTACTACCTCGACCTCGACAAGGTCCGCTCCGACATCACCGAGGGCCGCGCGGGGGTCGCCTTCCGCCTCGATCTGACGCTGGTCCGGGCCTCGGACGGCTGCCGGCCGCTCGCGGACGCGGCGGTCGACGTCTGGCACGCCGACGCGGCGGGCGACTACTCCACCGCCAAGGCCACCTTCCTGCGCGGTACCCAGGTCACCGACGCGGCGGGCCGCTGCACCTTCACCACCATCGTCCCCGGCTGGTACGCGGGCCTGGCCCCGCACATCCACTTCAAGGTGCGGCCCGACTCCGGCAAGGGCGTGACCTCGCAGTTCTTCTTCCCCGAGCCGATCCTGCGGCAGGTGTACGCCCGTCACCCCTACTCCCGCCGCCCGGCCCCGGCCCACCCCAACGAGCGCGACGGCCGCTACCGCGAGACGGGCTCCACCATGACCCTGGCCCCCACCGCCGAGTCCGCCGGCTACCGGGCCGCGTACACGGTGGGCGTCGCCTGAGGAACGGGCCGCGCGCACGGCCCCGATCCGCCCCGCGCCGCCCGCGCGTCCCGCGGACTCCGGGTGGCCCCCCGGTGGTTGACTGGCCGCATGCCGCTCGACGCCTACGGAGTGCTGTCCGGCACCCTGCACGGACACTTCCGCGACCAGCCCGACAGCCAGGGGCGCTGGTTCCACGTCAACCTGGAGGTCGACGCCCCCGCCGGTCGTCACCGGTGCGCGGTGGACGTGGACGGCAAGGACTCCGCCGTCGGCGTCCAGTGGAAGGTCCTCACCCTGGCCGCCTCGGTCCTGGACCCCGTTCCGGGCCTCGCCCCCGGCTACCACGACCTCTCCACGTCCTCGGGATCGGGCGCCCTCGACCTCATCCGCCACCCGGCGCTCGTCGACCGCCGCGGGTGCCTGTTCGTGCGCCGCCCGCCGGCCTGGCTCGCGGACCTCCTCGACCGGTGGGACCCGCCGCACCCCTGGATCTCGGGCTCCCACGTCGAGGCCGCCGAGGCCCTGGAAACCCTCCTCGTCCCGGGCCGGGAGATCCTGGTCTTCGGCGAGCCCTTCGACCGGGGGCTCGGGATGCACAACATCCACCAGAACCAGGGGGACCCGTACGGTTCCCCCTGGTGGGACGACAACGGCGTCTGGCAGGACGGCGCCACCCTCACCCGCCGCCCCGACGGCCGCTACGACGCCTTCCTCAACAGGTTCTCCACCCAGGCCGACCGCACCGACGGGGCCGGCCACCCCCTCTGAGCGGGTGACCGGCCCTCGACGCGTCCCGCACCGGGCGGGGCTCAGTTCGCGGCGTAGACGCGCACCGCGAACTCGGCGATGTCCTCGTCGGACAGGTTCTTCGCCAGGTTCGCCTCCGTGATCATGCCGACGAGGCGGTGACCGTCGCCCACGTCGATGACGGGCAGCCGCTTGATCTGGTGGATCTCCATGGTGTCCACCGCCTCCTGCGCGGGGGCCTCGGCGTCCACCCAGTGCAGGGTGCCCGCCATCTCCCCGGCGCGCACGGAGGCCGGGTCGCGGCCCTCGGCGCAACAACGGACCACGATGTCGCGGTCGGTGATCAGGCCCTGGAGGCGCTGGTCGTCCCCGCAGATCGGCAGGCAGCCGACGTTCAGGTCGCGCATCATCCGCGCGGCGTCCAGCAGGGACTGCTCCTCCCGGACGCAGGTCACGCCGGCCGTCATGATGTCCCGGGCCCGCAGGTTCCTCGTCATGGTTCCTCCTCGGCTCTCGGTCCCCCTACCGAGGACACCACGAACGGCCCTCGCGGGCGCGTCGGAGGGGGCGAGGTGCCCGCCAATCCCTCGACCTCCGCTCATTGTTGACCGATCGTTCCAGACGGTCCTATGATCCTTCTTGTGGCCAGGACCAAGGAATTCGATCCGGACGCCGCGCTCCAGTCGGCCCTAGAGCTGTTCTGGCGGCGCGGCTACGAGGCGACGTCGGTGGCGGACCTCGTGGAGCACCTCGGCATCGGCCGGGCGAGCATCTACGCGACCTTCGGCAGCAAGCACGAGCTGTACCTCAAGGCGCTCGACCGGTATGCGGAGTCGGTGGACCCGGGGCTCGTGGAGGAGCTCTCGCGGCCCGGGCCCGCCCTGCCGGCCGTCCGGGAGGTGGTCCGCCGCTTCGCCGCCGAGGCCGGCTCGTCCGAGGCGCGCCGCGCGGGCTGCTTCGTCACCAACACCGCCGCCGAGCTGGGCCCGCACGACGAGGTCGCCGCCCGGCGCGTCCAGTCGAGCTGGGACCGGCTGGAGACCCTGCTGTACGCCTCGCTGGCGCGGGCGCAGGCCCAGGGCGAGCTGCCGGTCGAACGCGATCCGCGGGCGCTCGCCCGGATGCTCCTCGTGGTGCTCCAGGGGGTCCGCGTCGTGGGGAAGGCCTCGACGGACCCCGCGCGGGTGCGGGACGCGGCCGAACAGGCCCTGAGCCTGCTGACCTGACCCGACCTGACCTGGCTTGACCCGACCCGGGCGGTCCGGTGCGCCTCCGTACGCCTTCCTTCGTGCGCCTCCACGTGTTTCCGCATGCCCGAATAATGAACCGATCAGTCAAAAATAGGGGGGATCGACATGGGGAGGAACACAGCCTCCACCGACGTCGACGTCGACACCACGACCACGCACGACCGCGCGGCCGCCACCACGACCGCGCCGGCGGGCACCGCGCGGGCCGTGCCCCGCGCCCGGGCGGCCTTCGCGCTGCTCGGCACCGCGCAGATCACCCTGATCTACACGCTCGCCGCGACCACCGTCCCCCTGCCCCGCATCGCCCACGACTTCGCCCTCCAGCGCGCCGACGTGATCCTGCTCAGCGCCGCCTACGGCCTCACCTTCGCCGGGCTGCTGCTCTTCGGCGGGCGCCTCGCGGACCGCCACGGCGGTCGGCGCGCGCTCACCGCCGGCCTGCTGCTGTTCACCGCCGCCTCCCTCGCGGCCCCCCTGGCCCCCGGGATCGACACCCTGCTCGCGGCGCGCTTCGCCCAGGGAGCCGGCGCCGCCCTCGTCGCGCCCGCCGCCATGGCCGTCCTGCGCGCCCTGTTCCCCTCGCCCGCCGCCTACGGACGGGCGATGGCCACCTGGGGCGGCCTCTCCGTCCTCGGCGCGACCGCCGGCAACCTCCTCTCCGGGGTCGTCTCCGCCCTGCTGTCCTGGCGCTGGGCCCTGGCCGTACCGCCGGCCGTGGCCCTCGTGGTCCTGGTCCTCGCGCCCCGACTGCTGCCCGACACCACACCGAGCCGCGGCCGGAGCCTGGACCTGCCCGGCGCCGTCCTGGCCACCGCCGGGATCAGCCTCGCCAGTTACGGGCTCGTCGTCACCGACGCCCACCCCTGGACCTCGGCCACCGTCCTCGTACCGCTGCTCGCCGGGCTCCTCCTGCTCCTCGCCTTCCCCCTCGTCGAACGCCGCACCCGCGACCCGCTGTTGCCGCCCCGCTTCCTGCTCGACCGGAGCCGGGTCGGCGCGCTCGCCGCCATCGCCCTGACCGCCTGCGGCACCGCGACGACCTTCGTCCTGCTCTCGCTCCACTTCCAGCAGGTCCTCGACTGGTCACCGCTGCGCACCTCCACCGCCTTCGTGCCCTACGCCGTCGTCCTGATCGCCGCCGGCCGCCTGGCGGGCCCGCTCACCGCCCGCCGCGGCGCCCGCGCCGTCACCGCCGGCGGACTCGCCGTCGCGGCCGTCGGCATCGCGCTCCTGGCCCTGGCCGGGCTCGAAGCCGACGTCCCGTACGCGCTCGGCGCACTGCCCGGCCTCGTCCTGCTCGCGGCGGGCAGCGCCGGGAGCTTCGCGGCCGGAGCCGTACTCGCCACCGAAGGGGTACCCGCCTCCCAGGCCGGCCTCGCCGGAGGCGTCCTCAACACGGCGATGGAGTTCGGCCCGACCGCCCTGTTCGCGCTCCTGCTCACCCTCGGCGACGACGCCGCCTCGCTCGCCGCGACCGCGGTCGCCTTCACCGCCGTGGCCCTGCTGCACCGCCGCCGCCCGGCCCGATCGCGTCCCTAGGGCCTGTCGTCAAGCTCCCGCCTGCCCCGTGCGACGACAGGAGTTTGACGACAGGCCCTGGGGGAGCGTCCGGCGCCCTCCGATACGTCACCACCGTCCTCACCCGCACCACCACCCACCGGGAGTCATCGAAATGAACCGCTTCACCGGCAAGTCCGTCCTGGTCACCGGCGCCGGGACCGGCCTCGGCCGCGCCATCGCCCTCGCCTTCGCCGCCGAAGGCGCCCGCGTGGTCGTCGCCGGCCGCACCCTGTCCTCCCTGGAGGAGACCGTGCGACTCGTCCGGGCCGCCGACGGCACGGCGGAGGCCGTCACGGCCGACGTCACCGACTCCGAGAGCCTGCGCGCCCTCGTCGCGCGGACCGTGAAGCGGTTCGGCTCCCTCGACGTCGCCGTCAACAACGCCGGCATACTCCGCGGCACCGTCCCGGTCGCCGACGTCACCGAGGAGGACTGGGACGCGGTGCAGCGCACCAACGTCACCGGGGTCTGGCTCGCCATGAAGCACGAGATCGCGCACATGCGGGAGAACGGCGGCGGCGCGATCGTCAACATCTCCTCCAACCTGGGAGCCCACACCCGCATCCCCAACGCGGCCGCCTACATCACCTCCAAGGCCGCGGTCTCGGCCCTGACCCGGGCCGCCGCCCTCGACCACATCGCGGACGGCGTCCGCGTCAACGTCGTGAGCCCCGGTGCCTCCGCCGCCCCCATGTCGCTCCAGCCGGGCGAGACCGAGGCCGACCGCGCCGAGCGCGTCAAGACGGAGAACCCGCTCGGTCGGGTCGCCGAGGCCGAGGAGGTGGCGGCGGCGGTCCTGTACCTGGCCTCCGACGCCGCCGGTTCCGTGGTCGGCGCCGACCTCGTCGTCGACAGCGGCTCCTCCGCCTGAGCCGCGACGCGCACGGGCCCGCCGCCCCGGGAGGATCCACCCCCCGGCGCCGGGCCCCCCCCCCCGCGGATCGTCCCCCGCCCCCCCACCAACCGCAAGGTGTGTTGCAGGGGGTGCACCACCCCCCCCCACACGG
>NZ_JBEZIB010000032.1:0-108175 GCF_040650855.1 Streptomyces sp. NPDC048606
CTTCGCGATGGCCTTCGGCCACCCTTGACCGCCCGTCCCGCCCCGGACAAACGAAGACTGTCGGGAAACCCCCGAAAGAACGGCCACGGGGCAGGGGAGGGGGAGGACGGCCGTGTCAGTGACCAGCGAGGGGCCATCCCACGGGCCCACCGGGCACCAGCCCCCTCACAGCCCCTTTCGGGACCGAGCCGACTCCCTACCTGCTCCGCAGGACGACGAGACCGTCCTGCGGAGCACCCGAGCGCGTCAGATCGCTACGCGCTCCTCACGTCTCGGCGTCCGTCCGCCGTCCGGGGCTGGTCTCCTCGCTCCGATCAGCGCTTGGGGGCGACGAGGCGGGTGCCGGACCAGTCCTTCGCCGCGCTGATGGGACGGCTCTGGGACAGGCCCGCCGTCTGCGCCGCCTCGCTGACGTCGCTGGGCTCGATGTACCCGTCACTTCCGGTCTTCGGCGTGAGCAGCCAGATCAGACCGCCGTCCTCCAGCATGCCGATGGCGTCCACCAGGGCGTCCGTCAGGTCGCCGTCGTCGTCCCGGAACCAGAGGAGCACGACATCGGCGACATCGTCGTAGTCCTCGTCGACCAGTTCCTGTTCGATCACCGATTCGATGCCTTCGCGGAGGTCCTGGTCGACGTCGTCGTCGTAACCGATTTCCTGAACCACCTGGCCGGGCTGGAAGCCCATGCGAACCACCGGGTTGGCTCGCTCCTCAGTCGTCACCGCAGTCTCCTCCTCGGGATGTGCGCGTTTGGTGCACAGGAGTAGCTAAGCAGTCACCGGGAGTACCGGAAACCGGCGGTGCGGCTCTTGGTCCTGTCCCAGGCCTCTGTGATGGTCCTGTCGTGCGGGTATCGACCCAGGACGGCGGTTGGACGCTGAGACGTGAGGAGCGCGTAGCGATCTGTCGCGCTCGGTTGCTCCGCAGGACGGTCTCGTCGACTTTTCGCGCGGGTAGGCCGCCGGGCCGGTCCCGAAAGGGGCTGTGAAGGGGGGTAGCCCGGTTGCGGCTCCTCGCCCGGGGGGTCGAGGGTCGCTGATGCGGGAGTTATTCCTGCTCCTGCCCCGTGGCCGTTCTTTCGGGGGTTTCCCGACAGTCTTCGTATGTCCGGGGCGGGACGGGCGGTCAAGGGTGGCCGAAGGCCATCGCGAAGCGACGCGAACGAAGTGAGCGCCCTTGAGGGCCCGGCCCGCCCCGGAGAGACGATGAGACTGACGGGAAACCACCGGCACCCTCCTGACCCCGCCCGGCAGCGTTCGGCCGTGCCCCGCCCCCGCCCCCGCTCCTAGTTCCGGCCCAGGATCACCGTTCCCGAGGAGCAGAACCAGCCGCCCGTGCCCGAGGCGAGGGCGACCTCCGGGAGGCGGCCGTCCCGTTTGACGACCTGGCGGTCCGGGCCCGCTTCGCCGCGCAGTTGGCGTACCGCCTCGACCAGGAGGAACAGCCCCCGCATGCCCGGGTGGCAGGCCGACAGGCCGCCGCCGTCCGTGTTGACCGGCAGTTCCCCGTCGCGCAGCAGGCGGCCCTTCTCGACGAAGGGCCCGCCTTCGCCCTTGGCGCAGAAGCCGAGGTCCTCCAGGGTGACCAGGGTCATGTAGGTGAAGGCGTCGTAGATCTGCGCGAGGTCCACGTCGGCGGGGCGCAGGCCCGCGCGGGCGAAGGCCAGGCGGCCCGAGACGGCGGCGGGGGAGACGGTGAAGTCCTCCCACTCCGACATCGTGGTGTGCGAGACGGACGTGCCCGTGCCCAGCACCCACACCGGGGCCTTCGCCGTGTCCGGTACGTGGTCCTCCGCGACCAGGAGCACCGCGCAGCCGCCGTCCGAGCGGATGCAGCAGTGCAGCTTCGTGAAGGGGTCGGCGATCATCTCGCCGGACAGCACGTCCTCGACCGTGATCGGGTCGCGGAACATCGCGTCCGGGTTGCCGGCGGCGTTCGCGCGGGCCTGGACGGCCACGGAGGCGAGCTGTTCGAGGGTGGTGCCGTACTCGTGCATGTGGCGGCGGGCGGCCATCGCGTACTTGGAGATCAGCGTGTGCCCGTACGGGACCTCGAACTGGAGCGGTCCCCGCGCGCCGAACGAGAGGTTCGAGGTGCGCCGGCGGGCCTTGATGTCGGCGCGGGCGGTGGAGCCGTAGACGAGCAGTACGGCGTTCGCGTGGCCGGCGGCGATGGCGTCGGCCGCGTGGGCCGCCATGACCTCCCAGGTCGAGCCGCCGACCGAGGTGGAGTCGACCCAGGTGGGGCGCAGCCCCAGGTACTCGGCGACCTCCACGGGGGCGAGGGTGCCGAGGCCGGCGGAGGCGAAGCCGTCGATGACGGACCGGTCCAGGCCGGAGTCGGCCAGGGCGCGGCGGGCGGCCTGGGCGTGGAGGGCGTAGGGGGTCGGGCCGTCGACCCGGCCGCAGTCGGAGAGGGCGACGCCGGCCACCGCGACCCTGCGGCGCGGGCGGGATCCGGGTCCGGGCGGGGGTGTGGTGAGGGGTCCGGGCATGGGGAGACGGTACATCTGACGTTCCGTCAGTTGCTAGACCCCGTCGACGCGCCCGCCGCCCCGGCGGGTCGATCCCACCCCTGTGCTTCTCGTCCGCGCCGCCCTAACATGACGCCCCGTCAGATCCACCCCCGGTCACCGCCGGGAGGTGACCCCGGGAGGAGCCCGACGATGGACGCCGCCTTCACCGCGGAGCAGGACGAGATGCGCCGCACCCTGCGCGAGATCCTGGGCAAACGCTGCGGGCCGGACGAGGTCAAGGCCGCCGTGCGGACCGACGCCGGACACGATCCGGAGCTGTGGCAGCAGCTCTCCCGACGCCTCGGCCTGCCCGGCCTCGCCGTCGCCGAGGAGTACGGCGGCGTCGGCTGCGCCCCCGCCGACCTGGCCCTGGCCTGCGAGGAGACCGGCCGGGCGCTGCTGCCCTCGCCGCTGCTCGCCACCGCCGGACTGGCGATCCCGCTCGTCACCGCCCTCGGCACCGCCGACCAGCGCGCCGCCCTGCTGCCCGCGCTCGCCTCCGGGGAGCTGACCGCGGCCCTCGCCGTCCCCGGCCCCGCCCTGGCCGTCGCCCTGGCCCTGACGGGCGACAACGCCCCCGGCGACTGGGCCGGCGGAGGTCGCGCGGGAGGGGTCCAGGCGCGCGGCGGGGGCGACGGGGGCTGGCGGCTCTACGGGGAGGTGGCCCAGGTGCTCGACGGCCACGACGCGGGGCTGCTGCTGGTCGCCGCGCACACCGGCGGGTTCGTCCGCAGCCGCGTCCTGCTGTTCCTCGTACGGGGGGACGCGCCCGGCCTCGTACGGACCCGGCAGACCGCACTGGACGAGACCCGGCCGCAGGGGCGAATCGAACTGCGGGACGTGGAAGCCGAGTTGCTGGGCGCGGCGGGCGCTTCGCAGGGCGGGGTCGCGGGGGCGGGCGAAGGGGCCGGGGCGGGTGGCGGCGACCCCCTGGCGGCCCTCGTCGCCACCGGGCGCACCGTCTCCTGCCTCCTCGCCGCCGAGGCGGTCGGGGCGGCCGACCGGGCGCTGGCCCGGACGGTGGAATACGTACGGGGGCGCGAGCAGTTCGGCCGGCCCGTCGGCTCCTTCCAGGCCGTCAAGCACCGGCTCGCCGACCTGTACGTCCAGGTCCAGGCGGCCCGCTCCGCCGCCTACTACGCGGCCTGGGACCCGGACCAGGGCGGCCTCGCCCTCGCCCAGGCCCTGGAGGCCCTGCGGACCACCGCGGGCGAGGCCATCCAGCTGCACGGGGGCCTCGGCTTCACCTGGGAGCACGACGCCCACCTGTACTTCAAGCGCGCCGCGGCCGACGAGCTCCTCTTCGGCCCCGTCCACCGGCTGCGCGGGCACGCCGCGCACCGCGCCGGTCTCTTCGACCCGGCGCCGCCGTCCCGGCCCGCGCCCACCACCACGTCCGCGGCCGGGTCCGCGGACACGACACCGGAGAGGGTGGCCGTCTGATGTCTCCCGCGAACCCCCCGACCCCCGCCACGCCGGCCACGCCCGGGGCGTCCGGGGCCCCCGCGACCCTCGGCGTCAGGATCATGCGGAAGGTCTCGTCGACGATGCTGTTCGCCCGCGTCGCACCGCACTTCATCCCCGCGATGGACAAGGCGGTGCACCGGCTGACCCGGGGCCGGGTGCTGCTCAGCGCCCGGATGCTGCCCGGGGTGATCCTCACCGCGCGGGGGGCCAGGACGGGGGAGCCGCGCACCACCCCGCTCGCGTGCATGCCGGAGGACGGAGGCACGAGCTGGCTGCTGATCGGCTCGAACTTCGGCCGCCCCGGCCACCCGGCCTGGACCGGGAACCTGCTCAAGCACCCGGACGCGGACGTGAACTGGCAGGGGCGGGACATCGCCGTACGGGCCCGGCTGCTGGTGGGGGCCGAGCGCGCGGAGGCGTGGCAGGCGGTGTTGAGGTTCTGGCCGCCGTACGCGACGTACCAGGCGCGCATCGAGCGCGAGATCAGGCTGTTCCGGCTGGAGCGCCGGTGACCGGTTGACCGGGTGACCGGATGGTCGGGGCTTCGGTCGGAGGTGGTGCCCGGCGGACCCCCGGGGGGTCCGCCGTTACCGGGTCGGCTTCTTCCCGGTGATGCCCAGGTGCACGAGCAGCGCCAGGTTCGGCTTGAGTTCGGCCTGCTTGACGCCCCAGGTCTGGAAGCCCTTCTGGTGCGAGGCGACCGCGGCCAGCATCGCGACCAGGGATCCCGCCATCGCCGCCGGGCTCAGGTCCTTGTCGACCTTGCCCTTGGCCTGGAGCTCCTTCATCGACTCCGTGAGGGAGTTGGTGACGGAGTTCAGGATCTTCATGCGGATCTTGTAGAACCGCTTGTCTCCTTCGGCCGCTCCGAGGTCCACGACCCGCAGGATCGCGTCGTTGCGCCGCCAGAAGTCCAGGAAGCCCTCGACGAGTTCCTCGGCGGCGGCCCAGCCGGCCTTGCCGACCCAGTTGCGGCCCTCGACGAGTGCCGTCAACTGGGCGCCTTCGGTGGCCATTTGCTCGGCGATCTCCAGGACGGCGCCCTCGACGTCCGGGAAGTACTGGTAGAAGGTCGCGGGGGAGGTGCCGGCCTTTCGGGCGACGTCGATCACCTTGACGTCGCGGTACGGCGAGGAGCTGAGCATCTCGCTGAGGCAGTCGAGCAGCTTCTGCCGCGTCGCCTGGCCGCGCCGGCCGGCGACACGCCCGTCGACGGTGCGTACTTGTCCTGTCATGCCGTCAGCTTACCGAGGGGGGATCGGCGCGCTATTCGGCCGCCTGCAAATGGGGTTACCTGACCCCCGACCTGGGCGGAAGCCTCCGCGCGGGGTTCGGAGCGAAGGGTTCCGGCCGGTGTTCGCGCGGTCGCGCGGGGTGTGCGGGGTGCCCGTACCGTGCCGGAATCCCCCGAATAGTCTGATCAACAGGCTGTGCGCGGTCTTTCGGGCGGATCATGGCCAAAAGACCCGCGACGGACGACGGAAGGACCCCGGCTCATGGCCGCATTCGCGGAAGGTTCCCCCTGCTGGGTCGACGCCTCCCTCCCGGACGTCGAGGCGGGCAAGCGCTTCTACGGCGAGCTCTTCGGGTGGACCTTCGCCGACAGCGCGGGCGCCGAGTACGGGTACTACACGCAGGCCTACAGCCGCGGCCGCAACGTCGCCGCCCTCGCCCCCAAGCCCGACGGCCGCATGCCGACCGTCTGGGGCGTCTACCTCTACACCTCCGACGCCTACGCCTGCGCCGCCCGCATCCGCGCCGCCGGCGGCCAGATGGTCATGGACCCGCAGCCCGTCGGCCCCTACGGCACCGCCGCGATGGCCGCCGACCCCGGCGGGGCCGTCTTCGGCCTCTGGCAGCCCGGCACCCACCACGGCTTCGACGCGCAGGGGGAGCCCTACACGTACTGCTGGTCCGAGGTCTACACCCGCGCCCGCGACGCCGTCGACGTCTTCTACGCCAACGTCTTCGGCTACGTACCGCAGGACCAGGACGACGACGACAGCGGCGTCGAGTACCGCGTGTGGTCCCCGCCCGGCAGCGCCCCCGGGCCCGACTCCGCCGTGCTGGGCCGCAGCCTGATCACCGACGCGTTCCCGGAGATCATGCCCGCGCACTTCCTCGCCTACTTCGCCGTCCCCGACTGCGACCAGAGCGTGGCCGCCGCCACACGGCTCGGAGGCCGCGTCACCGCCGACCCCTTCGACACGCCGTGCGGGCGGATCGCGGTCGTCGCCGACAACCAGGGGGCCGTCTTCGGGCTGCTCTCCGAGCCCCGCGTGAAGAGCGGCACGTGAAACCACGGCGGGAGCCGGGGCCGGACCAGGCGCGGGCCTGACAGAATCGGGGGAGTGCGCGGCCGCGGTCACAGCTTGCGGTGAGACGCTGCACGAGACGTACCGGCCGGTGTGCCGGTGCGCGTGCGGGTGTGCGCGCGGGTGGAGAGCGGGTCCGGCAGGGGCCCGTACGGGGAGGTGTGGAGGCGAGTGGTGGAGCAGCTGACGCAGCACGACCCGAGACGGATCGGCCCCTTCGAGGTGCTGGGACGGCTCGGCGCCGGCGGCATGGGGCTGGTCTATCTCGCACGGTCGGCGTCCGGACGGCGCGTCGCGATCAAGACGGTGCGCACCGAACTCGCCGAGGACCAGCTCTTCCGGGTGCGCTTCACCCGCGAGGTGGAGGCGGCGCGCGCCGTGTCCGGCTTCTACACCGCCGCCGTCGTCGACGCCGATCCGCGCGCCGCCGTGCCGTGGCTGGCGACCGCGTACGTGCCGGCGCCCTCGCTGGAGGAGATCGTCAACGAGTGCGGGCCGATGCCCGCGCAGGCCGTGCGGTGGCTCGCGGCCGGCATCGCCGAGGCGCTCCAGTCGATCCACGGTGCGGGTCTGGTCCACCGCGACTTGAAGCCGTCGAACGTGCTCGTCGTCGAGGACGGCCCGCGCGTGATCGACTTCGGCATCGCGAGCGGTGTGTCCAACACCCGTCTGACGATGACGAACGTCGCCGTCGGCACCCCGGCCTACATGTCGCCCGAGCAGGCGAAGGACTCGCGCAGCGTCAAGGGCGCCAGCGACGTGTTCTCGCTCGGCTCCACCCTCGTTTTCGCCGCGACCGGGCACCCGCCGTACCACGGGGCGAACCCCGTCGAGACGGTGTTCATGCTGCTGCGCGAGGGGCCCAACCTGGAGGGCCTCCCGGACGAGCTGCGGCCGCTGATCGACTCGTGCATGCAGATGGACGCCACCCGGCGCCCCACGCCCGCCGACCTCCAGGCGCAGCTCGCCCCGCACCTGTTCGACGGCGGGGACGACAGCGGGACGGCCTCCGCGTGGCTGCCCGGGCGGGCCGTCGCCATGATCGAGGCCCGGCGCGCGGGCACCCGTACGCCCGTGGCGCCCCTGCCGTCGCCGTCCGGGCCGCCGTCCGGGCCGCAGGGCCGGCACGGCCACGCCGCGCAGCGTCCGCCGCGCGGGGCGGCCGACCCGTGGGTGGACCCGCGTACGGGACAGGCCCTTCCGCCGCGTCCCGACCGGCCCCCGCTGACCCCGGCGCCCGCTCCGGCGCCCGTCCTGGTCCCGTCCTCGGGATCGGTGACGCCGGGCGGCGCGGCGGTGCCGATCGGTCCCGGGCCGCGGGCCACGGCGTCCGCGTCCGTCGGGCACTCCACGGCCGACTCGGCGACCGGCTGGGTGCGCCCGCCGGGCGGTTCGCGCGGTACGCCGCTGCCCTCGCCCTCGCCGTCCACGGCGGGCCCGTCGCAGCCGGGGCCGTCCCCGGACAGCGGCCGCTGGCGGCCGTGGCGCTTCCGCATGTCCAACGAGGTGTGGGGGACCCCGACCGTCGCCGGCGACCTGCTGTACGTGACCTCCTTCGAGGTGCACGCCCTGGACGTCGGCAGCGGTCGGCGCCAGTTCAAGACGCGGGACGTCGCCTGGTCCATGGCCGTCGCCGACGGCCGCATCCACGCCTCCGACGGGCCGTCCCTGTACGCGCTGGACGCCGGCGACGGCTCCGAGCGGTGGCGGCTGTCCAGCGAGGCCTGGGTGTACGCGCTGCGCGCCGAGCGGGGCACCGTCGTCACCGCCACGCGCGGGGGCGGCGTACAGGGCTGGGAGGCCTCCAACGGGCAGCGGCTGTGGGAGCTGACCGGGGCGCAGACCGACTTCGAGACCCCGGAGGCGGCCCCCGTCCTGCACGACGGCACCGTCTACGTCTGGCAGGACGCCCGGCTGCGCGCCCTGGACGCCCGCAGCGGCCGCGAGGCCTGGTCGTACCCGGTCGGGGACGCGGCCTCCTGCGGCAACGTCCCGGTCCGGGTCACCCCGGCCCCCGACGGCAACGTCTACGTCAGCGCCGGCACCCGCGTGCTGTCCGTGGACCGGGCCTCGGGCCGGGTCCGCTGGCACTTCGAGGCCCCGGCGGTGTTCCTCGCGCCGCCCGCCTTCGCCCCGGGCGCGGCCGTCACCGGCGGCGGCGTCTACCTCGCCGACTACCTGGGGACCGTCTACGCCCTGGACGCGGCCACCGGCAAGGACCGCTGGCGCATCGCCACCGAGCCGCGCCCGGCGGCCGACCCGGTGCTGGTGGCCGGCGGCAACGTGCACCTGGGCGCGGGCAGCGCCCTGTACACGCTGGACGCGGTCACGGGCACCCCGAAGTGGCGGTTCGCGGCGGGCGGGGAGATCACCGGCTCGCCGGCGGTCGCGGACGGCCGGGTCCACTTCGGGTCCGCCGACCACTGCCTCTACACCCTGGACGCGGCGGGCGGCCAGCTGCGCTGGAAGCTGGCCACGGGCGGCGAGATCACCGGTGCCCCGGTGGCGGAGGCGGGCGTGGTGTACGCGTGCAGCAAGGACCGCTGCGTGTACGCGCTGGACGCGGCGAAGGGCACGGGGACGCGGCACGCGACCTGACCGGCGGCAGCGGGACGGGCCTGGACCGGGACCGGGGCCGATGTCGCTTCGGGGCGGGTTCGGGTGGGTTCGGGAGGGGGCCGGTGGTACGACACCGCCCCCCTCCAGGTCGCGTCCGGCACCAGGAGTGACAGGATGGACCCCATGAGCAACGTCTACTTCGACATCACCATCAACGGCGCCCCCGCGGGCCGCATCGTCTTCAACCTCTTCGACGAGGTCGTCCCGAAGACGGCGCGCAACTTCCGTGAGCTGGCCACCGGCCAGAACGGCTACGGCTACGCCGGCTCGGGCTTCCACCGCGTCATCCCCCAGTTCATGCTGCAGGGTGGCGACTTCACCAACCACAACGGCACCGGTGGCAAGTCCATCTACGGCGAGAAGTTCGAGGACGAGAACTTCGAGCTGAAGCACGACCGCAAGTACCTGCTGTCGATGGCGAACGCCGGCCGCAACACCAACGGCTCGCAGTTCTTCATCACCACCGTCCTCACCCCGTGGCTCGACGGCAAGCACGTCGTCTTCGGCGAGGTCGTCTCCGGCCAGGAGCTCGTCGACCAGATCGAGGCCCTGGGCTCCCAGTCCGGCGCCCCCAAGGGCAAGGTCGAGATCGCCGCCTCCGGCGTCGTCGACGCCGCCTGATCCACCCCGCCACCACGGCAGCCCGGCCCCGCCCCCCGAGGGGGAGCGGGGCCGCCGCATGTCCGGACCCGCCCGCGATCAGGGAGTGGGTGCCCCGGGGACCGTGGCCACGGCCAGCATGTGGGAGCTCGCGGCGAGCAGGTCCGGGTAGGGCTCGGCCAGCCGTGCCGCCGCCAGGGCCGCGTCGAACATCCGCGAATGCGCCAGACGGTCCCCGGTGTGCTGTTCCGTCGCCTTCAGGGCCGACCACGCCGGGCCCTCGACGCCGTAGACGACCGGTGCGAGCAGCCCGGCCTCGACCGCCTCGGCGGCCAGGCCCGCCCCGGTGTGGAAGTACGCGCTGGTGAAACCCTTGCGCCCGGCCGCGTGGACCCCGCTGACGAGCACGTCGGAGACGGCGTCGCGGACCCGCTCGCCGGCGAGAGCGGTCGTGGCGACGTGCTCGAAGAGGGAGGCATACCGGCCGATGGCCGACGCGGCGACGATCCCGCCGGGGCGCACCACGCGGGCGGCCTCGCGCAGGGCCCGGATCCGGTCGCCGTGGTCGATCAGGTGGTACAGCGGGCCGAGGAGGAGCGCGACGTCGTACGAGGCGTCGGCCGCGGCCAGTGCGCGGGCGTCACCGATCTCACTGCGGAACCCGGCGGCGGTAGCCTCCGCGACGTGGCGCGGCACGGGGTCGATGAGGTGGAGGTCGTAGCCGTCCTCGGCGAGCCACCGCGCGTGCGCGCCCGGCCCGGCCCCGATGTCGACGATCCGGGCCGGCGCCGCCGGGAGGTGCCGCCGCAGGAGCTCCTGGGTGCGCACCATCTCCAGGACCCCGTCGGCGCTGCTGCTCAGCCGGTCGGACTCGTTGATCGTCTCGGTGTAGAAGGCGATGATCTCTGCGCCTACGGAGTGTGCGGGCATGCCCCCGATTCTGGGGCAACCGACCCGTGATCGGGGTCACGGGTGTTCGGGGGGTGGGGGGACCGGGGTTTCGGGGTGGGTGGGGGTGGGGTGGGGTTCGGGGGTGTCGCGGAGGGGGAGGTCGCGGTCGCGGGGGCGGCGGGGGCGGCCGCGCATGACGATCGCCGCCAGCAGGAGGAGGGCGCCGCCGCCGAAGGCGTTGGCGAGGCCGTCGCCCAGGCCCCGGCCGTCGGCGCCGACCGACAGTTCCCCGGCCGCCTGGCCCTGGCGGACCATCCACAGCACGGCGAAGCCGAGGACGAGGATCCCGGCGAGCCCCATGAGCAGCCGCGAGCGCAGCACGATCGCCGCGAGGGTGAGCAGCGCGGCGAAGGCGCAGGGCAGCAGGAGCGAGCCGAACAGGGCGGCCGGCTCGGCGGTGATGCCGGCGGCGGAGAAGAGTTCCTCGATGCGGTAGTCGCGGCCCCGGCGGTCGTCGTACCAGGCCCGGAAGGGGCTCCAGACGGCGGCGGTGGCCCCGATCAGTCCCAGCAGCGAGCCGAGCGCGTTGCGGATCACGGTCCCGACGCTACGTCGCACCCCGGGGCCCCGCACGCCGGACGGGGCGTGCGGGGCGGTTCGCGGGGCGGGGTCAGCGGGAGCTGCGGGCCGCCTGGACGCGGGTGCGCAGGGCGTCGTTCATCGCGGTGAAGTCGCGGTGGGTGCCGTCCAGCATCCTGCCGAGGAAGGGGACGAGCAGGCCGCGGAAGCGCTCGCCGTGTTCCAGGCGCGTGGTGCGCCCGGGGCCCTCGGACAGGCGGAAGTAGTGCTCGCCGTCGAAGAGGCCGCGCACGAGGAAGTGGCCGACCCAGCGCAGTTCGACGGCGGGTCGGGCGATGCGGACGGTCGGGCGGAAGGTGGTCGGCTTCCCGGACCGCGGGTACATGGTCAGCGTCAGCCGTTCGCCGACGGCCACCTCGCCGGCCGCCTGCCGGATGAACGGGTTCCACGTGCAGTGGCGGGGCAGGTCGACCAGGGTCGCCCAGACCTCCTCTGGTGTCGCGTCGATGGTGATCTCGGTGGCGATGGTGCGCACTGGTGCCCTGCTCCTCGGTGTGGTGGCTGCTCGCCGAAGGGACGCGGAGCTGTGCGGTTCGGCCGCCGGATTCGGTGCTCGGATGCAACCACGGATTCCGCTCGCGTGGGCGGGCGCAGCGGGCGTCTTCGCTGGTGGCGGACGGAACGGAGGGGAGTGTTCCGGGTGCGGGGTCGCGAATGGCGATACGTCGGGCGGGCGGACCCCACCCCCGCGCGGTCCCCATGCGGACCGCCTCCGGGCCCGGGTGGGCCGGGAGGCGGTCGGTGGCGGGCGGGCGCGGGGTCAGGCGCCCGCCCGGCCCTCGATCCTGGCCTTCAGGGCGCCGAGGAGGTCGCGGACCAGGCCGATGGAGGTCTCGTCCGTCAGGGTGCCGTGCTCGTCGAAGCGCTCGTGGGAGCGGAAGAGGTGCACCTCGGGCTTCACGACCACGTCGGTGTCGGTCCAGACGAACACCTGGCGCAGCGCGAGCTGGGCGCGGACGGTGCCGAAGTTCGTCGGGGCCGCGCCGAGGATCGCGACGGGCTTGCGCAGCAGGGGCAGGCCCTCCTGCTGCGTCCAGTCGGTGCTGACCCAGTCGATGGCGTTCTTCAGGACCCCGGGGACGGAGTAGTTGAACTCCGGGGTCGCGATGAGGAGGCCGTCGGCCTCGGTGACGCGGCGGCGCAGGTCGGCGACGGGGGCCGGGCGGTCCCGGGGGGTGTCGAGGTCCAGGTCGTAGGGCGGGATCTCGCGCAGGCCCTCGTAGATCTCGATGTCCAGGCCGGCGGGCTGGTGCTTGCGCGCCGCGCGCAGCAGGGCGGAGTTGTGGGAGTCGGCGCGCAGGCTGCCGGAGATGGCGAGGATCTTGAACTCGGACACGGTGGTGTTCCCCCTGGGTGGGCCGGTGCGGACGGCGCGCCCCCGGTGGCGCGCCGTGTTCAACGCAGGCGGTACTCCGTCCCCGCGCGGCGCGCGCCGAAGAGTTCCGCCTGCCGCTCCGACGGTAGGTTCCCCAGAGCGATCAACGCCGGAGCCTGGTCCAAGGCTTGCTGGAGCGCCGCCCGCTTCGCCGACCACAGCGCCCGTACCGTCCCCTGCACCGCCTCCGTCGGGAAGCCGGCCAGGGTCCGCGCCGACCGCAGCGCCGCCTCCGGCAGTTCCCCGGGCTCGGCCAGCTCGGAGACCAGCCCGATCTCGTACGCCCGCCGGGCGGAGAGCCGTTCGGCCGTGCCCATCAGGGACATCCGGGCGACCTCGCCGAACGGCATCCGCTGCGCCATGTACACGGCCTCGTAGGCGCTGACCATGCCGTAGGAGGTGTGCGGGTCGAAGTAGGTGGCCGTCGTGGAGGACACGACGAACTCCGATTCGCCCAGCAGGTAGAAGGCCCCGCCGCAGGCCATCCCGTTGACGGCGGCGATGACCGGCTTCCACAGGTCGTTGGCCTTCGGGCCGATGGCGATCAGCGGATCGTCCACCGAGTACGGGGACGGCGGCTGGGCCACCTCCACCGACCGGTCGATCCCGGTGCAGAACGCGGCCGTGCCCGCGCCCGTCACCACCACCGCCCGGACCTCCTCGTCGTGCCGCAGGTCCCGCCACAGCGCGGCGAGGTCGGCGGCGGTGTCGAGGTCGACGGCGTTGTGGCGGTGTTCCCGGTTCAGGGTGACGACCGCGACCCCGGCGCCCGCGTCCCGTTCGACCTTCAGCGTCATGCCTTCTCCAGGATCCAGCGGGGCACCGCCATCCCGTCGATCTCGGTGAACGCGACCTGGACGCGGGCGCCGATCCGCAGCCGGGCCGGGTCCATCGAGTCGAGGGGCGCGTCGGGGCTGGTCACGAGGTTCCCGACCAGCCGGATCAGCGGGTCCTCCGCGAGCTCCACGAGGATCACGTTGTACGGGGCCTGCGCGGCGTACGCGGGCAGCAGCGGCGGGTGCGGGCGCACCCAGGACCAGATGCGGCCGCGTCCGCTCATCGGCCGCCACTCGCTGTCGAAGGACCGGCAGTGCGGGCAGCAGGGGCGGGGCGGGAAGCGCAGTCGGCCGCAGGCGGCGCAGGCCTGCACCCGCAGTTCGCCGCGCGCGGCGTACTCCCAGAAGGGGGCGCCGTCCTCGTCGGGCACGGGCAGGAGCAGGGCCCCCGCGGCGTCGGTGGCCTCCGCGGTCGCGTCGGTGGCCTCCGCGGTCGCGTCGGGGGCCCCGGCCGGGCCGGCCGGGTCGGCGGCGCCTCGCGGGTTCCGGTGCGTGGTGGTCATGGCGGCCTCCTCAGGCGCGCAGCAGGATCGCGGACGTCGGGACGCCTTCGCCCGCCGTCACCAGGCAGGTCGCGGCGTCGGGCACCTGGGCGGTGGAGGTGCCGCGCAGTTGCCTGACGCCCTCGTTGATCAGGTTGAAGCCGTGGACGTACGCCTCGCTGAGGCCGCCGCCGCCGGTGTTGAGGGGGAGCCGGCCGCCGATCTCCAGGGCGCCGCCCTCGGTGAACGCGGCGCCCTCGCCGCGTCCGCAGAAGCCGTAGCCCTCCAGGGAGAGCGGGATCAGGGGGGTGAAGGCGTCGTAGATCTGGGCGACGTCGACGTCCTCGGGCCCGAAGTCGGCCCGCTTCCACAGGTGGCGGGCGGCGGTCCAGGCGGGGCCGGACAGAGGGTCGTCGTTCCAGTAGTTGACCATCCCGTGGTGCTGGGAGGGCAGGCCCTGGGCCGCGGAGTGCACGTAGACGGGTTTTTGGCGGCAGTCGCGGGCGCGTTCGGCGGAGACGATCACGCAGGCCAGGGCGCCGTCGGTCTCCAGGCAGTTGTCGAACAGGCAGAGCGGGTCGCTGATCATGCGGGAGGACATGTACATCTCCCGGGTCAGCGGGCGGTCGTACATCATCGCGGCCGGGTTCTCGTTGGCCCGGTTGCGGCAGGCCATCGCGACGTTGAACAGGTGGTCGCGGGTGGCCCCGTACTCGTGCATGTAGCGGCGGGCCAGCATGCCGATCTCGTCGGCGGGGCGCAGCAGGCCGAAGGGGCGGGTCCACTGGCCGGGGGTGGGGAGCTGGACGGCGGTGTTCTTCCAGGGGCGGGGGCCGGAGCCGCGTTTGCGCGAGCGCCAGGCGATGCCGACGTCGGCCTGGCCGGTGGCTATGGCGGCGGCGAGGTGGCCGACGGTGGCGCACGAGCCGCCGCCTCCGTAGCCGATCTTGGAGAAGAAGGTCACGTCGCCGGCGCCGATGGCCTTGGCGACCTCGACCTCGTCGGTCTCCTCCATGGTGTAGGAGGCGAAGGCGTCGACCTCGGACGGGGAGATCCCGGCGTCGTCGAGCGCGGCGAGGATGGCCCGGCAGGCCAACTCCTTCTCGGATTGCGGCAGTCGTTTCGCGAAGGGGGTCTGGCCGATGCCGACTATCGCCGTAGCGTCCTTGAGTGTTGCCGCCATCGCCACCTCCGGGGCATGCGCCAGTGCTGACAGCCGCGAAGGCTACAGCTAATCTGACGGATAGTCAGCTACTGGGTCGTGGGAGGGGTGCGGGCGATGGTCGAGGGCGCGGGCGCGGGCAGGGGCGGATCAGGCCGGTCGGGCAGAGCGACCACCGGCACGGGCGCCGGTGGCGACGACCCGCGCGGGGACCTCCGGTGGGGGACCGTCGCCGGCCTCGTCCGCGACGCCGCCGCCCGGTTCGGCGACCGCGAGGCCGTCGTCGACGGCCGCACCCGCGTCGGCTACGCACAGCTCGGCGAGCGCGTCGAACGGGCCGCCGCCGCCTGCATCGCCGCCGGCGTCCGCCCCGGCGACCGGGTCGCCGTCTGGGCCCCCAACACCCTGGAGTGGATCGTCTCCGCGCTCGGCGCCGTCACCGCGGGCGCCGTCCTCGTCCCCCTCAACACCCGCTTCAAGGGGGCGGAGGCCGCGTACGTCCTGCGGCGCAGTCGCGCCCGCCTGCTCTTCGTCACCGGCACCTTCCTCGGTACCTCCTACGTCGCCTCCCTGCGCCGCGCCACCGCCGAGGGCCCCGGCACCGGGCCGCTGCCCGGCCTGCCCCACCTCGAACAGGTCGTGGTCCTCGCCGACGACGCCCCCGACACCTTCCGCACCTGGAAGGACTTCCTCGCCGGCGGGGACGCCGTCACCGCCGGGGCCGTCCGCGCCCGCGCCGACGCCATCGCCCCCGACGCCCCCTCGGACATCATCTTCACCTCCGGCACCACCGGCAGCCCGAAGGGCGCCGTCATCACCCACGCCCAGACCCTGCGCTGCTACGCCGTCTGGAGCGAGCTCGCCGGACTGCGCGAGGGCGACCGCTACCTGATCGTGAACCCCTTCTTCCACACCTTCGGCTACAAGGCCGGGATCATCGCCTGCCTGATGCGCGGCGCGACGATGGTCCCGCAGTCCGTCTCCGGCGTGGACACCATGCTCGCCAACATCGCCGCCGAGCGGATCTCCGTCCTCCCCGGCCCGCCCACCCTGCACCAGTCGCTCCTGGACCACCCCCAGCGCGACCACCACGACCTCTCCGCGCTGCGCCTGGTCGTCACCGGCGCCGCCGTCGTGCCGCTGCGGCTCGTCGAACGGCTCCGCGGCGAACTGTGCGTCGCCACCGTCCTGACCGCCTACGGGCTCTCCGAGGCCGGAGGCATCGTCACCATGTGCCGGCGCGGCGACGACGACGCGCTGATCGCCGCCACCTCGGGCCGGGCCATCCCCGACACCGAGGTCCGCGTCACCGGCCCCGACGGGGCGGTCCTGCCCGCAGGCGCCCCCGGCGAGGTCCGGGTGCGGGGCCACCACGTGATGCGCGGCTACTTCGAGGACCCCGAGGAGACCGCCCGCGCCGTCACCCCGGACGGCTGGCTGCGCACCGGCGACATCGGCGTCCTCGACGCGCACGGGAACCTGCGCATCACCGACCGCATCAAGGACATGTTCATCGTCGGCGGGTTCAACGCCTACCCGGCCGAGATAGAGCAACTCCTCGGCCTGCACCCGGACATCGCCGACGTGGCCGTCGTCGGGATCCCCGACCCCCGGCTCGGCGAGGTGGGCAGGGCCTACGTCGTCCGCCGGCCCGGGTCCACCCTCACCGCCGACGACCTGATCGCCTGGTCCCGGCGGGAGATGGCGAACTACAAGGTGCCCCGCGAGGTGGAGTTCGTGGCGGGGCTCCCGCGCAACGCGAGCGGCAAGGTCCTCAAGACGGAGTTGCGGTCCCGACCCGCCGCCGATGGATCGGTGTAGGGCGCAACGGAATTGACGTGTCAAAACCCTGCGTGCCGGCCGCCCGCGGCGCGTCAGTAGGCTGTGCGCCTCGTAGATCACATCGTATGAGGATGGGCAGGATGAGCAGCGAACAACCCCGTCAGGATTGGCCGACACCTCCGGGGTACCCGCCGTCCGGTCCGCCGTCCGCCCCGCCGTACGGGGCCCCCGTCGGACCGCCGCCCGCCGCCCCGGCGTCGAGCTCGCACCGCACGGCCTGGATCGGCGCCGGCGCCACCCTCGTGGCCGCCGTGATCGGTGTCCTCGGCACCTACCTCGTGACGGGGAGCGGCGGCTCGAAGGGCACGCCGGCCCCCGAGCGGGCGGCGGCCGAATCGGCCCCCGCCACCGGTGCGCAGGCCCAGGGCGGCGCCGCCGCCCCGTCGGCCTCCGCCCCCGCGCAGAGCCCGTCGGCCCCGCAGGCCTCGGCCTCCGCCTCCGCACCGGCCGCGGGGAAGCCGGCCGGTACCGTCCAGTGGGAGGGCGCCCTCGCGATCGAGTACGGCCACGACAAGGACCTGGACGCCTCGCCGCCCGCCCAGTCCGAGATCAACAGCGAGAACGACTTCATGGTCTTCTCGTTCGGCAACCTGCGGCTGCGCCCCCAGGGCGGGGCCAAGGCCCTGGTGTGGGAGGACTCCTCGAAGGTGCCCACGTACGCGGACTGCGCGGGCGTCATCGACACGCTGGGCACCACGAAGGACCTGGACCTGAAGACCGGCAGGATCTTCTGCGGCCGCACCGACGACGGCCGCGTCCTGCGGCTGACCACCAAGACCTTCGACGGCGGAGGCGGTACCGCCAACGGCACCTTCGACGTCGTCGTCTGGGCGAAGTGACCCCGCCCACGCGGTGATCCGCCCGCCGTGTCCCGGAGCGGAGGCCTCCACCGGCCGCGCTAGCCTGCACCGGTGAGGTCGAATCAGTCAGGTGTCCGAATCTGGTGGCCGCTCCGGGGCGCGGGCGCGGCGCTGGCCGTCGCCGGCGCCCTCGGGCTGTCGTCCCTCGTCCTCCCGTCCCCTCCGGCCGACGGCGGCCGGCCGGGGGCGAAACGGCCGCCCGGTCTGACCGCCGCCGTCTCCGCGCCGTTCAGCGCCTTCACCGAGGGCTACGACTGCTACCGCATCCCCACCCTCACCACCACCCGGGACGGCGCCCTCCTGGCCATCGCCGAGGCCCGCACCGCCGGCTGCGACGACATCGGCGACATCGACCTCGTCCTCAAGCGGTCCACCGACAACGGCCGCACCTGGGGCCCGATGCGGGTCCTGCGCGGCGCGGGCGACCCCGGCGCCTACGGCAACCCGGTCCCCGTCGTGGACTCCGCCTCCGGCCGCGTCACCCTCCTGCACGCCTACAGCACCTGGACCCGCGACGCCGAGGGCAACCGGGTGCGCGGCCCCCGCGAACTGCGCCTGGCCTCCAGCACCGACGACGGCGTCGCCTGGAGCGCCGACCCCGCCCCGCAACCCCACCTGAAGGGCGCCGACTGGGCCTGGGTCTCCGTGGGCCCCGGCCACGGCATCCAGCTCACCCCCACCCGCCCCGACCGCCCCGGCCGGCTTGTCGTCAGCGCCGACTACCGCACCGAGTCCAACGAATCCGGGGCCCAGCTCCTCTACAGCGACGACGGCGGCCAGACCTGGCAGGCCGGCGCCCGCTGGGGAGCCCCCGAGGGCACCCCAGCCCCCAACGAACCCGCGCTGACCCAACTCCCCGACGGGCGGATCTACGTCAACGCCCGCTCCACCGCCACCTGCGGCACCGCCGACCACCGCGTCTCCGCCGTCCTCGACGACGTCGCCGCCCCCGCCTTCCCGGAACCCGGCTTCCGGCCCGTCGCCGACCTCCCCGCCCCGCCCGCCTCCGGCTCCCTGCTCCAACTCCCCGACGGGACACTGCTGCTGTCGGCGCCCAGCCGCCCCGGCGCCGAGTTCTCCGACCGGTGGACCCTGGCCGTACGGACCTCCACGGACTCCGGCCGCACCTGGTCCCGGGAGGGGGCCGTCGTCCTGCGCGAACGGGCCGGCTACTCCGACATGGCCGTCCTCGGCGACGGACGGATCGGGATGCTCTACGAGACCGCCAACGGCACCCCGCACGGCTACGTCAAGTTCACCGCCTTCACCCCCCACGAACTCCGGGCCGCAGCCGAGGACCTCACCCCCCGCCTCACCCCCGACGCCGGCCCCCACCGCGTCCAGGCCGTCGTGCACGGAGCGCCCCGCCCCGGCAACCGTCCGGACGGCGGCAAGACCCTGCGCCTCGACGGCCGCGACGACTTCGTGCGGCTGATCAACTGCCCCGACGCGCTGCGACTCGGCGACGGGGACTTCGCCGTCGCCACCTGGGTCAAGTACAAGACGCGCGGCCAGGACCGCGACGCCGGCGTCCGGGCCCCCCTCGTGTGGGGCTACGGGCAGGGGCCCGGGGCCCGACGGTTCGCCATCGAGGCGAACCCCGACACCGGCCGGCTCGAAGCCACGATCGACGCCGGCACCGACGCCGGCCCCGTCGTCCTCGCCGCCGCCTCCCGCACCGACGACGACGCCTGGCACCACGTCGTCCTCCAGCGCGAGGGGGACGAACTGCGCCTGACCGTCGACGACGGCCCGGCCGCCGCCGTACGCCTCACCCCGGGACAGTCGGACTTCAGGCCCACCGGGGCCTTCACCGTCCACCTCGGCACCCGCCCCGACCTCAAGGCCTTCTACGCCGGAGCCCTCGACGACGTACGCGTCTACGGGCGCCCCCTGTCCGGCAACGACCGGGCCCGCCTGCGCGACGGCAGCGACGTCACCGACCAGCTGCGCGTGCACCTGCCCTTCGACCGGCTCCGCTGAGCGGCCCGGGGCACCGCCCCTACGCGGGGTCCTTGCGGGCCAGCACCAGCCGCCACCGCGGGCTGCCGTCCGGCCGGTACCCGAAGTGCTCCAGCGGCGCCGTCCCCACCCGGAAGCCCGCCGCGCGCAGGTCCGCCCGGACCGGCCCGAAGGGGAAGGTGCGGTAGTACATGACGAACGGCGGGCGCCACACCGCGTTGCGCACCCGCATCGTCGCGTCGAACCCGGCGACCGCCCACCACAGCGGGGAGGACGGCGGGATCGGGGCGCCGATCGGGAAGGCGAACAGCCCGCCCGGTCGCAGCGCCCGGTGCACGCCGGAGAACAGCGCGGGCCGCTCCGCCGGCAGGAAGTGCCCGAAGGCGCCGAAGCTCACCGCGAGGTCGTAGGAGTCCGCCAGGCGCGGCGGCAGCTCCCGCGCGTCGGCCCGTACGAGGTCCACCCCGGCCGGGTGCGCCCGCGCGGCTTCGGCCAGCATGCCCGCGCTGAGGTCGACCCCGGTCACCCGGTCCCGGCACAGCCGGCGCAGCAGCGGCAGGGCCGCGCCGGTGCCGCAGCACAGGTCCAGGCCGGAGCCGAAGGAGCCCTCCCGCGCGGCGAGGGTCTCCTCGACGGCGTCGAGCATCCGGTCCGGGGTGCGGAACGGCGTCAGGTCGAACTTGGGCGCGAGGAGGTCGTAGCCCCGCTCGACGGAGGAGAGGGCCTGGACGGCCAGCTCGCGCAGGCCGGGCCCCTGTGAGGTGAACACGCCCCCAGCCTAGGAGACGGACGCCCCGCCGGGTCGTGGTCGGGGACGCGGGGTCCGGCGGCCGTGGGCGGCCGTGGTCGGGGACGCACGTGCGGCGGCCGCGGTGGTCCCCCTCCTGGCCACCGCGGCCGCCGTCCCCCGTATGCGTTCCCCCGTGCTCGTTCCCCCGTGCCCGGGTCCCCCGTGCCCGGCCACCCGTACGTCCCCCGTACGCGTGGCCGGGCCCGTTTCCGTACGTTCCCCCGTACGTCCCGCGAGCGGTTCCCCCGTACTTCCCCCGTACGTCCGCCCGCGGGTCCCCCGTACGTTTCCCCCGTACGTTCCCGTGGTGGTTGTCGCCGTGCCGTTTGGGCCGCTCGCGCTACGGGCGGGTACCGGACGCGTGGTTGTCCAGCGTCACGATCTCCTCGCCCGAGGCGTGGTTGTCGAGCGGCGTCTGCGGAGCCGGCGGGTCCGCCGGCGGGTCCTGCGGGTCGAGGGGCTTGATCTCGATGCCCGAGGCGTGGTTGTCGAGCGGTCTGATGTCTCCGTCGAGCGGCAGGCTGTTCTCGTTCGTCGTCATCGGATCTCCTGATGGTGTGTCGGGCCCGTTCGGCGATTCCCCCGCGGACCGCCGAACGGGTTCTCCTCCCACGGCCCGGGTGCCCCCCGACGCGCCGGGTCGATGCGTTCATCATGGCGCGCGGCGATAAACGAACGATGAACGTGCCGTCCATCTCCGCGAAGCCGCCGGTCAGCGGCTTCCGGCCGGTTTCAGGCGGCCAGTTCCGAGGCCAACAGGGCCTTCACTTCGGCCAGTTCCGTCGATCCCAGGCGGGTGAAGACGGTCTCCGCGTCCTGCCAGCAGGCCCGGGCCCGGTCGGGCTGCCCGAGCCGGCGCAGCGCCTTGCCCAGCACGGTCAGCACGGTGGCGCGGCGCCACTCCCCGCCGATCCCGCGCAGGGCGATGGCCTGCTCGGCGTGTTGGGCGGCCAGGGTGGGCCGGCGGGCGGCGAGGTGGGCCTCGGCGAGCCGGAAGTGGGTGACGCCCTCCCACAGGGGCTGGCGGTTGTCGTGGAACAGGGAGAGGGCCTCGCCGAGCTGTGCCAGCGCCTCCCCGAGCCGGCCGGCCTGGGTCAGGGCGATGCCCAGCGCGTAGCGGCCGTTGGCCAGGCGCAGGGTCAGGCCCATCCGGTCGTAGATGGCGATGCCCTGTTGGGCGAGGTCTATGGCGCTGGGGAGCCGGCCCAGGGCGACGTGGATGCGCGAGAGGTTGCACAGGGCGCTGGCCTCGCCGACCAGGTTGGCGTCGGCGCGGAAGTTCTGGATGGCCTCCAGGAGGTAGCGCTCGCCGTCGGCGTACCGGGACTGGTAGAGGGCGATGATCCCGCGGTCGTTGGGGGCCCAGCAGCTGGGGAGCGGGTCTTCGGCCTCCCGGGCCAGGTCCATGGCCTGGCGGGCCTCCTCGTCGGCTTCGGCGAAGCGGCCGGCGAAGAGGTGGACCATGGTGAGCGTGGTGCGGGTGCGGCCCTCGGCGCGCGGGTCGCGGGCGGTGCGGGCGGCGTCGAGGAGGGTCAGCGCGGCAGACTCGTACTGCTTGGAGTTGGCGCCGGACTCGGCGAGGTCCTTGGCCGCCCACAGCAGGTCGACGGCCCGGCGCAGGGCGGTGGGCCGGCCGGCGGACTGGCGTACGCAGGCCAGCAGCGGGTCGGCCTCGGCGAACAGCCAGTCGAGGGCGGCGCGGGGCTCGGCCAGCGGCAGTCCGGGGCGTTCGGTGGTCGACAGGTGGGCGGGGAGGCGGTCGCCGGGGCGTTCCAGGGAGTACACGCGGGCGGCGGTGGCGAGGTAGAAGTCCAGGAGGCGGTCGAGGGCGGCCTCGCGTCCGGCGGCCGGCTGTTCGTCGCGTTCGGCGCACGCACGCGCGTAGAGGCGTACGAGGTCGTGGAAGCGGTAGCGGCCGGGGGCGGCCGATTCCAGCAGGGAGCAGTCGACTAAAGCTTCGAGGAGGTCCTCGGTGTCGTGCTCGGGCAGGTTGAGGACGGCCGCGGCGGCGGCCAGGGAGATGTCGGGGCCGTCGGCGAGGCCGAGGAGGCGGAAGGCGCGCTGCTGGGCGGGTTCGAGCTGTCCGTAGCCGAGTTCGAAGGTGGCTTTGACGGCGAGGTCGCCGGCCTGGAGCTCGTCGAGGCGGCGGCGTTCGTCGGCGAGCTTCGCGGCGAGGACGGAGACGGTCCAGGTGCGGCGGGCGGCGAGGCGGGAGGCGGCGATGCGGATGGCGAGCGGCAGGAACCCGCAGGCGCCGACGACGTCGAGGGCGGCCTGGCGTTCGGCGCCGACGCGTTCGGTTCCGACGATGCGGGTGAACAGCTGTAGGGCCTCCTCGGGGCTCATCACGTCGAGGTCGACGAGATGGGCCCCGGCGAGGCCCGACATCCGGACCCGGCTGGTGACGAGGGCGGCGCAGCCGGCGGTGCCGGGCAGCAGCGGGCGGACCTGGGCGGCGTCGCGGGCGTTGTCGAGCAGGACCAGGACGCGCCGGCCGTCGAGGACGGAGCGGTAGAGCGCGGCCCGGTCGGCGGCGGAGTCGGGGATGGCGCTGTCGGGGGTGCCGAGGGCGCGCAGGAAGGAGCCGAGGACGGCTTCGGGCTGGGCGGGGCGCGGGTCGGTGCCCTGGAGGTCGGCGTAGAGCTGCCCGTCGGGGAAGTGGGGGCGGGCGGCGTGGGCGACGTGCACGGCGAGCGTGGTCTTGCCGACGCCGCCGATGCCGGCGAGCGCGGAGACGGCCATGACCTGCCCGGCGGCGTCGGAGAGGATCTCGCCGAGTTCGGCGACGAAGGGGGCGCGGCCGGTGAAGTCGGGGACGGTGGCGGGCAATTGGGCGGGCCTCACGAGGACGGGCGCGGCGGCCTGGGTGGGGTCTTCGGCGTGGGCGAGTTCGGCGTCCGCGTTCAGGATGCGCTGCTGGAGGGCGGACAGCTCGGGGCGGGGGTCGACTCCGAGTTCGTCGGCGAGCAGGCGGCGGGTGTCGGCGTAGACGGCGAGGGCCTCGGCCTGCCGGCCACTGCGGTAGAGGGCGAGCATCAGCAGCTCGCGCAGGCGTTCGCGCAGGGGGTGGGCGGCGGTGAGGGCGGTGAGTTCGGAGACGGCCTCGGCGTGGTGGCCGACCTCCAGGTCGAGGTCGAGGCGGGTCTCCTGGAGCTGGAGGCGCCATTCGGCCAGGCGGGTGCGTTCGGTCTCGGCGTGCGGCCCGGGGACCCCGGCGAGGGGTTCGCCGTCCCAGAGGTCGAGGGCGCGGGCGAGCAGGGTCCGGGCGAGGGTGCGGTCGCCGGCGGCGCGGGCCTTGTCGGCGTCGCCGGCGAGGGCGCGGGCGACGCCGAGGTCGAGGGCCTCCTGCCGGCGCAGCCGGATCGCGTAGCCGCCGGCGTCGGTGACGAGGAGGCCGGGGTCGAGGATCTTGCGCAGCCGGGAGGCGTACGTACGGATCGTGGCGAGGGCCTGCTGCGGGGGTTCGTCGCCCCAGATGGCGTCGATCAGCTCGGGTGCGGTGGCGGTGCGGCCGTCGCGCAGCAGGAGCACGGCGAGGAGGGCGCGCTGCTGGGGGCTGCCGGAGGGCAGGGTCTCGCCGCCGCGCCGGGCCCGGACGGGTCCGAGGACGGCGAACCGGTTCTCGGTGGGGGCCGGTTCGGGTGCCGCGGCGTCCTCGGGGGCCTCCGGTGCCCCGGCGCCCTCGGGGGCCTTCGGTGCCCCGCCGGTCGCGGGTGGTAAGGGTGCCGAGGGCGCGGCGGAAGGCGTCTCGGAGGGCGTCTCGGAGGGTGCGGCGGTCGTCGAGGGGGCTGCGGGCGGGGTGGGTGTCTCGTGCATCGAGGGTGTCCCGTGCGTCGCGGGCGCTTCAGGCGCGTGGGTGCCGGTCCGGGACCGGTCCGCCCCGGGGTGGTTCCGCTGGTGCGGGATGGCCGGTATGCCTTCCATCTGGCGTCCCCCCTGCCTTCCGTCGGTTTCCAAGGGTCAGTCTGCCCTGTCTCGCTCGTACACGTCAGTCCGCGGCGGAGTGATCCCTTCCTGAACGACGGGTCGCCGCGGTCCCCTGCCGTCCAAGTAGCTGACGGTTCGTCAGATCGGCGCTACGGTGAAGCATGGAGACTTTCCCGAAGATCATCTCGGTGGACGACCACACGGTGGAGCCCCCTCACGTCTGGCGGGACCGGCTCCCGTCCCGCTACCGCGACATCGGCCCCCGGATCGTCCGCGCCCCCCTCAAGGAAATGACCTTCCTCGGCGGGAAGTTCGCCCCCGTCATGGGCGCCAAGGGCGACGACGGCCCCGTGGGCGACTGGTGGGTGTACGAGGACCTGCACCGGCCGCTCACCCGCCTCGACACCGCGGTGGGGTACGACCGTGACGAGATCAAGCTGGAAGTCATCACCTACGAGCAGATGCGCCCCGGGTCCTTCTCGGTTCCCGACCGCCTCGCCGACATGGACGTCAACCACGTCCAGTCCGCCCTCTGCTTCCCGACCTTCCCCCGCTTCTGCGGCCAGACCTTCACCGAGGCCAAGGACCGGGAGCTGGGCCTGCTCGGCGTACGGGCCTACAACGACTGGATGGTGGAGGAGTGGTGCGGCCCCGAGGCCCACGGCCGCCTGATCCCCCTCACCCTCGTCCCGCTGTGGGACCCCCACCTCGCCGCCGCCGAGGTCCGTCGCAACGCCGCCCGCGGCGTGCGCGCCGTCGCCTTCTCCGAGATCCCCCCGCACCTGGGCCTGCCGTCCATCCACACCGACGACTGGGACCCCTTCCTGCGGGCCTGCGACGAGACCGGCACGGTCATCGCCATGCACATCGGCTCCTCGTCGAGGATGCCCTCCACCTCGGCGGACGCCCCGCCCGCCGTCGGTTCCACCATCACCTTCGCCAACTGCTGCTTCTCGATGGTCGACTGGCTGATGAGCGGCAAGTTCGAACGCTTCCCCGGCCTGCGGATCATGTACGCCGAGGGCCAGATCGGCTGGATCCCCTACATCCTGGAGCGCGCGAACGTCGTCTGGGAGGAGAACCGCGGCTGGGGCGGAGTCGCCGACAAGGTGCTGCGCCCGCCGTCCGAGCTGTTCGCCGAACACGTCTTCGGCTGCTTCTTCGACGACGCCTTCGGCCTGAAGAACCTCGACTCCATCGGCGTGGGCAACGTCCTCTACGAGACCGACTACCCGCACTCGGACTCCACCTGGCCCCGGTCCCGCCAGGTCGGCGAGGCCCAGATGGGCCACCTCGACCCCGAGGTGGTCGACCGCATCGTCCGGGGCAACGCCATCGACCTGCTGGGCCTCACCCCCGAAGGGCTCTGGCCCGGCGCCTGACGGGCCCGCCCGGATCCCGCCAGGGGCCGGATCCCGCCAAGCCGGGCCGACCCGGGCCCGGCGCGAGGCCCCGGCCTTGCAACCGGGGCGTGCGGCGGGGCATGCTCGCCGGGGCGATCCGGGGAGGGATCATGGCGGTGGACAGGCGGAACGTGGTGACGGTGGTGCTCTGCGCCCTGGCGGCGCTGGGCGCGTCGGCGGCGGTGGCCGAGCTGGCACCCCCACCCGAAGGCACCGCCCCCGCGAAGGCCAAGGCCGCCGCGCCGGCCGCCACACCGGGCACCCCGTCCAGGTCGGGCGCGCCCAAGGCGCAGCTCGCCACCCCGCAGCCCGCGCCCGTCACCCCGCAGCCCGGCGGCCCCGCCGCCTTCACCGGGGCGCTGTTCACCGGCGGCCTCGACGGCGACCACTTCTGCACGGCCACCGTCGTCCGCAGCCCCGGCAAGGACCTCATCATCACCGCCGGCCACTGCCTTGCGGCCGGCGACCAGACCCGCGGCAACGCCGTCTTCGTCCCCGCGTACGCCAACGGCGCCGCCCCGTACGGCACGTGGAAGCTGGAGGAGGTCTACGAGGACTCCCGCTGGGCCGAGGACACCGACGACGACTACGACCTGGCCTTCGCCCGCCTCGCCCCCGACGACAAGGGCCGCCGCGTCGAGGACGTCGTCGGCTCCGCGACCCTCGACACCACGGGCCGCGCCGGCGAGGAGGTCACGGTGACGGGCTACCCCGCCGACCGGAAGGTCCCGCGGACCTGCACGGCGGTCTCCGTCCGGACGAGCGAGAAGGAGCAGCGCTTCGACTGCGCCGACTTCCCGGGCGGCACCAGCGGCAGCGCCTGGATAGGCCGCGACGGGAAGATCATCGGCATTCTGACCGGCGGTGACACGGACGACGTGTCCACCAGCACGGTCCTCGGCGACTACGCGGCGCGGCTCTACGCGAAGGCCACGCTCGGGCGCTAGGGCGGCGGCGGATGCCGTCCCGGCGGCGGGTGCCGTCCCGGTCGCCGGCGGGTGCGGTCAGGCCGGGTCGTCGTACCAGGAGAAGGCGGCGATCCGCCAGCCTTCCGGGGCGCGGACGAACTGGATGGTCTTCGTCCCGCCCCCCTCGTAGGGCTCGCCGTCCAGGAGACCGGACTTGCGGTAGGTGCCGAACCGGGAGGCGATGTCGCCGGTGATCTCGGTCCTCTCCGAGGTCTCCCACTCGGCGAACCCGACCAGCCGGCCGCCGTTCAACAGTTCCCGGCGGGGCTCGACGAACTCCTCCACGGTGTAGGCCGTGAACTCCGGGCCGGTGCGGACGATCAGCCCGCCCGGCAGCATCAGCCGGTGCAGGCGGTCCAGGTCGGCGGGCTTGCCGCCCCGGTTGTCGAACGCGGCGAAGAACTCGGCGGTCAGGGTGTCGATCTCGGCCTTGGACATGGCCGTGACGGTAACACCCTTGCGCGGTGCGGTGGTTGGGGCCTGCCGGCTAGGTCACCAGACCCAGGTGGACCGGCTCGGTCGCGGCCTCGGCGAGGAGGGCGGGCAGCCGCGGGGGCCACAGCGGTTCGCCCAGCGCGGCCAGGCGCCGCGGCGAGAGCCACTGCCAGTGGATGTCCGGCGATTCGAGGGTGGGCTCGCGGCGCGGGCCCGTGGTCACGTAGATGTGCTCGTGCTGGCGGACCGGGACGCCCTCGTGGGTGAAGTCGTGCTCCCAGGTGCACAGCAGCCGCTGCGGCTCCAGGTCGGTCCAGCCGGTCTCCTCGCGCAGTTCGCGCCGCACGCACTCCTCGGGGGTCTCGCCGGGGTCGATGCCGCCGCCCGGGGGCAGCCAGTGGATGCCGACTTCGATGTTGTTCTCGCGGAACAGGAACACGGACCCGCCGGGTGAGAGGACCACAATGCGGGCTGCCTGACGTGGAGTTCTCTTCATCAACGCAGGGTACGTCCGCCCGCCGGGCGCGCGGGAGAGGGCGGCGCCGACGTGATCGCCGCCGCCCCGTCCAGCTGCCCCGTCCCCCCGCCCGGCCGGCCCACCGCCCAGCCGTGCGCCCGTGCCGCCCGGCCGGCCGCCTCGCCGCCCCGCCGGCCGCCCGCCCCTACGCCGCCTGGAGCGCCAGCGTCGGCGACAGCCGGGCCGCGCGCACCGCCGGGTAGAGGCCCGCCAGGGTGCCGATGGCCAGGGTGGCCGCGAAGCCGCCCGCCACCGCCCAGGGCGGCACCACCCACGGCAGGCCGCCGACGCGGGCGTACACCCCCGTCGCGGCGCCGCCCAGCACGACGCCCGCGATCCCGCCGAGCCCCGACAGCAGCAGCGACTCCGTGACGAACTGGATCCGGATCTGCCCCTTGGTGGCCCCGAGCGAGCGGCGCAGCCCGATCTCGTGGCGCCGCTCCAACACCGAGATGATCATGGTGTTGGCGACGCCGACCCCACCCACCAGAAGGGCGATCCCGCCCAGCCCCAGCAGCAGCGTGCTGAACGCGCCCTCCGTGGCTGCCTTCGCCCGGAGCGCCGCCGAAGGGTCGCTCACCGACACCGCGCTCGGGGTGGAGGGGTTCGCCGTCCGCGCCAGGAGGGACCGTACGTCCGCCACCCGGTCGTCCGCCGAACGCTCGTACACCGCCGTCGGGTGGCCGTCGAAGCCCAGCAGGGAGCCGGCCGCCTCCCAGCCGACCAGCGCCGAGCGTTCGATCTCCGGTGCCAGCGGGATCGGGTCCAGGACGCCGGTCACGGTGAAGTACCGGCCCCCGATGAAGACCTGTTGACCGGGCGCCGTGATCCCCAGGCGCTGCGCGGCGACGTGCCCGAGCACCACCGAGGGGTAGCGGGCGGTGGCCCCGTTCAGCCAGGCGCCGCTGCGGACCCCGGCGCGCAGCGTGCCGAGCAGGTCGTCCTTGACGGCCTTGACGGCGATGCCGCCCGTCTCCGCCTTCGGGATGTTCTCGGAGCGGCGCACGGACACCGGGACGTCGCCGGTGGTGCCGATCGACTGGACGCCCTCGATCCGGCCGACCATGCCGGGGGCCTCGGGCGGCAGCCGGGTGTCCTGGCCGTCGAACACGCCCTGGCCCGGGGTGACGACCAGCATGTTCGTGCCCAGCCTGTCGAGCTCGCGCAGCAGTTTCGCCTGGCTGGACGAGGAGATCCCGACCACCGCGATCATCGTCGCGATGCCGATCGCGATCCCGAGCGCGGAGAGGAACACCCGCGCGGGGCGCGAGCGCAGCCCCGCCGAACCGGCGTGCAGGACGTCGCGGGGGGAGAGCCGGGGCGGAGCCAGGTTCCGGGCACGGGTCCGCGTACGGGAGTGCGTACGGGAGTGCGTGCCGGGGGCGGTGTCGCGCTCCGCGGCGCGCGGGTCGGCGCCGCTCACGACGCCTCCGCCGCGCGGCGGTTCCACACGTCCGCCACGACCTCGCCGTCACGGATGCGCACCTGCCGGGGCATGCTCGTCGCGATCTCGTTGTCGTGGGTGATCACGGCGATGGTGGCCCCGTCCTCGTTCAGCTCGTGCAACAGCTCCATCACCGACCGTCCCGAGGCCGTGTCCAGGGCCCCGGTCGGTTCGTCGGCCAGCAGCAGGTCCGGTTCGCCCGCGACCGCCCGGGCGATCGCCACCCGCTGCTTCTGGCCGCCCGACAGCTCGTGCGGCCGGTGCTCCGACCGGTCGCCGAGGCCCACCCGCTCCAGCGCCCGGGTCGCCCGCCGGCCGCGCTCGGCCCGGGAGAGCCCCGAGTACAGCAGCCCCTCGGCCACGTTCGCCCGCGCGCTGATCCCGGGCACCAGGTGGAAGGACTGGAAGACGAAGCCGACGTGGCGCGAGCGCAGCGCCGACAGCGCCCGGTCGGAGAGGGCGGCGACGTCGTGGCCGGCGATGCGGACCTCGCCGGCGCTCGGCCGGTCCAGGGTGCCGACGATGTGCAGCAGGGTGGACTTCCCCGACCCCGACGGGCCGACGATGGCGAGGAGTTCGCCGCTCATGACGGTCAGGTCCACCCCGCGCAGGGCCGAGACCCCGCCCGGGTACTCCTTGGTGACCCCGGCCAGCTCGACCACGGGGCGCGCGTACCGCCTCACAGCTTCGGCACCCCCACCCGCATGCCTTCCCGCAGGTCGCCGCCGGTCACCTCGACCCGGCCGGCTCCGAACATTCCCAGCCGTACGGGGACCTCGCGGACCCGGCCGCCCTCGACGACCTGCACGCCGAAGCCGCCGCCGGGCAGCGCGAGGAGGGCGTTCACCGGCACCGACAGCACCCCGGTGCGGGTCTCGCCCGGCAGGCTCACCGACACCGGTGCCCGGTCGGGTCCCTTGACCTCGCCCGGCCGCTCGAAGACCACCTCGACCTCGACCTTCGCCTTGTTGTCGGCCCCGCCGGGGCCACCGCCCCCGCCCGCGCCGCCCTGGTCCTCGTCGGCGGCGGCGCCCACCGCGTCGACGCGGCCCGGGGCGGTGGAGCCGTCCGGCAGGCGGACCGTGACCTTGTCCCCGGTGCGGACCGACCCGGCCTTCGCCGCCTCCAGCCGGAAGCGGACGACGCGTTCGGTCCCGGTCACCGTCAGCACCGGCTTGCCGGGACCGGGCTCGTCGCCGACCGCGGCCTCACCGCGCGCGACCCGCTGCGGACCGGAGGCGAAGGCGATGTCCTCCCTGGCGACCTCGCCCGTCTCCGGGGCCTTGTGGGCCTTCTGCCACCGCTTGACGGCCGCCGTCGTGCCCGCCGTGAAGGTGGGGTCCTGCGCGTCCAGGCCGGTCCCGTACCCGAGCGCCACCAGGTTCCGCTTGAGCTGCCTGACGTCCTCGCCCTTGTCGCCCGCCTTCATCGGCCGGTACACGGGCGTGCTCCCGTACATCAGGCGGACGGGCCTGCCGTTGACCTCGTAGAGCCGGCCGTCGCGCTCGACGGCCGCCCCCTCCGCCGCGATCCAGGTGAGGACGCCCGGACCCGAGGCGCTCAGCCGCCGCTCCCCGGTGTAGCCGAGGGTGCCGTCCACCTGGACGCCGGTGCTGAGGTCGCCGCGCCGGACCGGGGCGGTGTCCGGCGGCAGCGCGTCGGAGCGCTGCCGCCGGCCCCCGTCGTCCTCGGGCGGCGGGGCGAGGAGGGCGTAGCCGCCGCCCGAGACGGCGAGTACGGCGGCCAGCGCGGCCCACGGCCACCGGCGCCGCCGCCGGCGCGGCGCGGGTGCCGGGTCGGGGCCGGGCGCCCGGTCGGTCCCGGACGCCGGGTCGGTCCCGGACGCCGGGTCGGGGGCGGCGTACGCGTCCGGCTCCGGGTCCCGGGCGGCGTACGGCTTCGGCTCCGGCGCCGCCGCGGCGTACGGCCGCGCGCCGGTGTCGGCCGCGTCGGTGTCGCCCGCGCCGCCCATCAGGCCGCTTCGCACTTCTTCTGGGCCTCCTCGAAGGCCTTCTCCTGCCCCTTGGGGATCTCGGTGGCGGACTTCATGCCGCCGCCGTACTCGGGGTCCTTGAGCTCCACGCCGTTCTCGCGCATGCAGCGGATCCAGCGCAGCTCCTTGTCCTTCTCCTCCTGCGTGGGCTCCTTGCCGGACCCGGTCGACATCCCGCAGGCCTTCATGGCCTCCTGCATCTTCTGCGGGTCGGCGCCGCCGCCCACCGTCATCCCGCGCGGGTCCTGACCCGGCTCCGGGTCGGGGGCGTCCACCCCGTGGTCGCGCAGGCACTTGCGCATCTTCACCGCGTTGTCCGCGACGGCGCCGTCACCGCCGCCGGCGCCTCCGCCGTCCTCGCCGCCTCCGGCGCCGTTCGTACAGGCGGTGACGAAGAGGGCCAGCCCGGTCAGGGCGGCGGCCGTGGTCATGGTCAGGGATCGCTTCATGGGCCCGAGCGTGCGGGAAAGGGGGGTTTCGCTTCCCTCTCGTCTTCCGCTTACAACGACGAAATGTCGTTCTCCTGTAGAGAGGGCGGATGCGAGTTCTGGTGGTGGAGGACGAGGAGTTCCTCCGGGAGATGATCGCCGAGGGCCTGCGCCGCGACGCCCTGGCCGTCGACGAGGCGGGCGACGGCCTGGAGGCGCTGCGCCGGCTGCGCCTGGGCGAGTACGACGTCCTCGTCCTCGACCGGGACCTGCCCGGCCTGCACGGCGACGAGGTCTGCCGGCAGCTTGTCCGCGAGCGGCTCCACACCCGCGTGCTCATGCTGACGGCCTCCGGGACGGTGCGGGACCGCGTGGAGGGCCTCGGCCTCGGCGCCGACGACTACCTCACCAAACCCTTCGCCTACGACGAGCTCCTGGCCCGCGTCCTCGCCCTCGGCCGCCGCGCCCACCCCGCCCTGCCGCCCGTGCTGGAACGCTCCGGGCTCGCCCTCGACACCGCCCGCCGCACCGCGACCCGCGACGGGCGGCGCCTGTCCCTCTCGCGCAAGGAGTTCGCCGTCCTGGAGGCCCTGCTGCGGGCCGAGGGCGCGGTGCTGAGCAGCGACGACCTGGTCGAGCGGGTGTGGGAGGACGGCACCGGCTACCGCACCAACGCGGTACGCGTCACCCTCAGCAAGCTGCGCGCCAAGCTGGGCGAGCCCCCGCTGATCGAGACGGTCTCCGGAGCGGGCTACCGCGTCCACCCCGACACCGGGAGCCCGGCCGGCGCCCCGCCGAGCGGTGATCCGCGATGAGAGCGGTGCTCCACTCGGAGCGGGCCCGCCTCACCGCCCTCTACGGAACCCTTCTCGTCCTCGCGGGCGGCGGACTGGTCGCGCTGGTCAACGTCCTGCTGCGCAAACAGCTCTACGCCCGCATCAGCGGGGCCGTCACCACCGTCATGCCCGGCATCGCCGTCGACGCGGGCGCCGGAGTCGACCCGGCCCGTCCCGCCGACCCCTCCCACCCCACTCGCCTCCCCAGCACCGAGATGTCCTTCGCCCCCGCCCGCGAGCTGCCGCCCGGCGCGGCCCCCACCCCCGAACAACTCGCCGCCTGGAAGACCACCACCAACCTCTCCAACGCCGTCGAGCAGGCCGCCGTACGGGAACTGACGCTGGTCTCCCTCATCGCCCTCGCCGTGTTCGCCGTGCTGTCCCTCTGGCTGGCCTGGTGGATGGCGGGCCGAGTGCTGCGCCCCGTCGGCGTGATCACCGAGACGGCCCGCCGGCTGTCGGCGGCGAACCTGCACGAGCGGATCGGGCTCAAGGCCCCGCCCGGCGAGCTGAAGCGGCTGGCCGACACCTTCGACGGGATGCTCGACCGGATGGAGGACCTGGTGGGGGCCCAGCGCCGGTTCGCCGCCAACGCCGCGCACGAGCTGCGCACCCCGCTGGCCGTGCAACGGGCCGCCGCCGAGATCGGGCTGGCGGGGGACCCGGATCCGGCGAAGGTGGCACGGATCCGGGAGCGGCTCATCACGGTGGCCGAGTCCAGCGAGCACCTCGTCGAGTCGCTGCTGTTGCTCGCGGTCTCCGAGGAGGGCCTCCAATCGGCGCGGCCGGTGGACCTGACGGCCCTGGTGACGGCGGAGCTGACGGCGGCCGACCTGACGCCGACCCACCCGGCGCCGACCGACGCGGCGCCGACCGCCGGGGCACGGCCCGCCGGGCCGGCGGGCGACCCGGCCGCCGCGGCCCTTCCCGCGACGGGGGCCGACACACCGAGCGTCACGACCGCGCTCGCCCCGCTGACCGTCGAGGGCGACGCCGCGCTCCTCGGCCACCTCGTGCGCAACCTCCTCGACAACGCCGTGCGCCACAACCGCGCGGGCGGCCGGATCCACGTCGCCACCACCTCCGACGGCGACCTGACGGTGTCCAACACCGGCCCGCGCATCGAACCGGGGGAGGTGCCCCGGCTCCTGGAGCCGTTCCGCCGGCGCGCCGAACGCCGCCACACGGCCGGCGAGGGCGCGGGGCTCGGTCTGTCCATCGTCGCCTCCGTCGCCCGCGCGCACGGAGCGGAGCTGCGGGCCGAGGCCGGACCCGTCCCGGACGGCGGTCTGAGGGTGCGGATCCGCTTCCCGGGGGGCGGGTGAGGCGACGGGGCAGGGGTGTTCGCCCGGAACGAAGATCGGCTGATGTACGGTCGGTCCAATGAGCAAGCACGCCCGATCCCGCTCCCGCGGCCGCACGCGTACGCGCTCCCGTGCGGGCGGTCGTCCGCCGCGGGCGCTCTTGATCGTGTCGGCCCTCGGGTTGCTGGCCTTCGTCGCGGGGTGGGTACACGCCCTGAACGAGCCGCCCGGCGCCCCCGCCACGCCCGCGCGTTCGGACTCCCGCCCCCAGAGCGCCGACCGCGCCGCGCGCGACGCCGTCCGCCCGCAGACGCCCCGCCCCGAAGCGTCCCGACCCGACGCCCGGCAGGGGCTGCCGGCCGGACTGAGCGAGGGCGCCCGCGCCCGGATCCCGGCGGACTCCCGCCAACTGGTCCTGGTCACGGGGAAGGCGAAGGACTCCTCTGAGTCCGACGTCGCCCTCTACACGCGCGCCGCGCCCGGCGCCGACTGGACCCGTACCGCGCAGTGGCCGGGGCGCAACGGCGCCAAGGGCTGGTCCACCGAGCGCGCGTACGGGGACCTCACCTCCCCGGAGGGCGTGTTCTCCCTCACCGACGCGGGCGGCCTGCTGCCGCCCCCGCCCGGCACCCGGCTCCCGTACGACCGTGACGCGGCGTTCGTGCCGTCGGGCCGGGGGGTGAACGGGGAGTCCCTGGCGGGCTCCTTCGACTACGTGGTGGCCATCGACTACAACCGCCGCCAGGGGATGTCCCCGCTGGACCCGGCCAAGCCGGAGGGCGAGGGCAAGGGCGGCTACATCTGGCTCCACGTGGACCACGACGGCCCCTCGCAGGGCTGCGTCGGCATCCCCAAGGAGGGCATGAAGCAGCTCCTCCAGACCCTCGACCCGACCGCGAACCCGGTCATCGCGATGGGCCCCGCGGGCTTCTGACCCCGCCGGCCGCCCCAGCCCGGCCCCGGCCCCGCCTCCCCGCACCCGCCCGCCTCCCGCGCCGCCCGCCCCTCCCGGGACCCGCCGCCCGGACCCCGGCCCGGCCCGCGCCACGGTCGGCCTTCACCCGGTCCTCCCGCGTACCCCGCCCCGCGTTTCCCGCCGGCCGCCCCCGCCTGGCCCGCCTGCCCGCGCCACCCCGGACCGACCGCCCGCCGCCGGACCCCGGCCCGGCCCGGCCCGCGCCACGGCCGGCCTCGCCCCCGGCCCTCCCGCGTACCCCGCCCCGCGCCTCCCGCCGCCGCCCGGCACCTCGCCGCCCGGCACCTCGCCGCGCGCCCCGTCCCCGCGCGTCCCCCGCGTCGGCGCTCGGCGCGCCCCGCGCGAGGTCCCGCACACCCCTTGCCTGACGGACCGTCAGCTACGACGATGACCCGGCACCGGTATGACGAATCGGCGGCCGGGGTCGGACCGGCGCCGGACCGGCGGACGAAGGCGAGGCGGGCCCGTCATGGCACGCGTGTTCCCCGAAGGCCGGCTGGTGTACGGGATGCAGCTCCCGATCCAGTCGCAGAGCACCCTCTACGCCGAACCCTGGGAGGCGCGGGCCGGCGCCGACGACCTCGCCGAGGTGGCCCGCGCCGCCGACCGGGCCGGCTTCGGCTACGTGGCCACCTGTGACCACGTGGCCATCCCGCGCCGCCTCGCCGGCCCCATGAGCACCGTCTGGTACGACCCGGTGGCCACCCTGGCCTTCCTGGCCGGGATCACCGAGCACGTCCGGCTGCTCAGCCACGTGGCGATCGTCGGCCTGCGCCACCCCCTGGTCACCGCCAAGCAGTACGCGACGCTCGACCACCTCAGCGGCGGCCGGCTGATCCTCGGGGTCGGGGCCGGTCACGTCCAGGAGGAGTTCGAGGTCCTCGGCGTCGACTTCGAGCGGCGCGGGGCGGTCCTCGACGAGACGCTCGACGCGCTGCGGGCGGCGCTGGGGCCGGAGGAGTACCCGGAGTTCCGGGGCGAGCGCTTCGCCTTCCGCGACCTCGGCCAACTGCCCCGGCCGACCCAGGCGCGGATCCCCGTCTGGGTCGGCGGCTCCTCGCCCGCCGCCGTGCGCAGGGCCGCGGTGCGCGGGGACGGCTGGCTCCCGCAGGGCGACCCGCGCGAGCGCCTCCCCGGGCAGATCGCCCGGATCCGCGAGCTGCGCGAGGCCGCCGGCAACCCCCGCCCCATCGAGATCGGCGCGATCACCGAGGCGCTCTACGTCGGCGAGCCGGGCTGGGACACCGGCCGCCGGGCGCTGACCGGCAAGGCGGCGGCGCTCGCGGAGTCGCTGCGGGAGTACCGGGCGCTGGGCGTGGACCAGATCCAGGTCCGTTTCCGCAGCCGCGACCGGGCCGAACTCGTCGACCAGATCACCGCCTTCGGGGCCGAGGTGGCCCCCCTCCTCAACGACTAGGGGCTGACGGACCATGGGCAAGCTGGACGGGCGCGTCGTCGTGATCACCGGCGCGGCGCGCGGGCAGGGCGAGCAGGAGGCCCGGCTGTTCGCGGCCGAGGGCGCGCGGGTGCTGCTGGGCGACGTACTGGACGAGCGGGGCGCGGCCGTCGCCAAGGAGATCGGCGAGGACCGGGCCCGGTACGTACGGCTCGACGTGACCCGGGAGGAGGACTGGGCGGCGGCGGTGTCCGTGGCGCGGGAGGCCTTCGGTCGGATCGACGGCCTGGTCAACAACGCGGGCATCCTGCGCTTCAACGAGCTGACCGCGACCCCGCTGGAGGAGTTCCGGCAGCTGATCGAGGTCAACCAGGTCGGGGCCTTCCTCGGGATCAAGACGATCGCCCCCGAGATCGAGGCCGCCGGCGGCGGGACCATCGTCAACACCTCCTCGTACACCGGCCTGACGGGCATGGCCTACGTCGGGGCCTACGCGGCGACCAAGGCCGCGATCCTCGGCCTGACCCGGGTGGCCGCGCTGGAGCTGGCCGGCAAGGGGATCCGGGTCAACGCCATGTGCCCGGGGGCGGTGGACACGCCCATGGCCAACCCGGGGCTGCTGGACCCGGACGGCGTCACCGAGGAGGCGCGCGGGGCGATGGACGGGCTGTACCGGCGGGTGGTGCCGCTCGGGCGGGTGGGCCGGCCCGAGGAGATCGCCCGGCTGGCGCTGTTCCTGACCGGCGAGGACTCCTCGTACATCACCGGTCAGCCCTTCGTCGTGGACGGCGGCTGGATGGCGGGCGTCAGCGTCCTCTGAGCCCTTTCTGATGGAGCGTCAGGTATTGACGGGCCGGCGCTGCCGGTGGAACAGTCGGACCATCGAATCTGACGACACGTCAGAAACCTAAGGACGGTGAACCCCCTTGGAATTCGGGCTCTTCGTGCAGGGATACGTGCCCCAGGCGCGGTCCAGGGTCGACCCCGAGGCGGAGCACAAGGCGCTGCTGGAGGAGACCGAGTACGTCATCCAGGCCGACCAGTCCGGCTTCAAGTACGCCTGGGCCTCGGAACACCACTTCCTGGAGGAGTACTCCCACCTCTCGGCGAACGAGGTCTTCCTCGGCTACCTGGCCGCCGCGACCGAGCGGATCCACCTCGGCTCCGGCATCTTCAACCTGCTGGCCCCGGTCAACCACCCCGTGAAGGTGGCCGAGAAGGTCACCATGCTGGACCACCTCTCCAAGGGCCGCTTCGAGTTCGGCACCGGGCGCGGCGCCGGCAGCCACGAGATCCTCGGCTTCATGCCCGGCATCACGGACATGAACCACACGAAGGAGATCTGGGAGGAGACCATCGCGGAGTTCCCCAAGATGTTCCTCCAGGAGGAGTACGAGGGGTTCCAGGGCAAGCACTGGTCGCTGCCGCCGCGCAAGGTCTTCCCCAAGCCGTACGGCAAGGCCCACCCGGCCATGTGGTACGCCGCCGGCTCCCCGTCCTCGTACGCCATGGCGGCGAAGAAGGGGCTCGGCGTCCTCGGGTTCAGCGTCCAGAAGGTCTCCGACATGGAGTGGGTGCTGGAGCAGTACAAGACGGCGATCCGGGAGGCGAAGGCGATCGGCGCCTTCGTCAACGACAACGTGATGGTCACCTCGACCGCGATCTGCGCCGAGACCCACGAGAAGGCCGTCGAGATCGCCGTCAACGCCAACATGAACCGCTTCCAGTCGCTGGTCTTCCGCTACCACGACACCTTCCCGCGCCCGGAGGCCATCCCGCAGTGGCCCGAGACGCTGCCGGAGTACAACGCGGAGATCATCGAGCTGCTCATCGCCGAGGAGCTGCTGATCTGCGGTGACCCGTCGGAGGTCCGCGCCCAGTGCAAGCGGTGGGAGCAGGCGGGGGCGGACCAGCTGTCCTTCGGCCTGCCGACGGGCGTCTCCAAGGAGGACACGCTCACCACGATCAAGCTGATCGGCGAGCACGTCATCCCCCACATCGACACCGACCCGGTGCACCGCACCACCCGCTTCCGCCAGTCCGCCTGACCGGCGGGAG
The DNA here is from genome assembly GCF_040650855.1 of Streptomyces sp. NPDC048606. Taxonomy (NCBI): domain Bacteria; kingdom Bacillati; phylum Actinomycetota; class Actinomycetes; order Kitasatosporales; family Streptomycetaceae; genus Streptomyces; species Streptomyces sp. NPDC048606. The sequence goes on from NZ_JBEZIB010000032.1 coordinate 38,041, forward strand.
GAGCCGGGGCGGCGTCTTCCCGGACCGCCGCCCCGTGCGGAGCCGGCCGGAGCGCGCGGGGCGGCGGCCCGCCGCACGCGCTCCGGCCGGACCCGCGTACGCCGACCCCGCCCGTACGCCGACCCGCCCGCACACCGCCCCGCGCCGGGGCGGGTCGAAACCGCCGAGCCGCGAAGACCGGGAACACCGGGAGGAAGGGACGTCATGCTCGACCACCTCATCAAGGGAGCGACCGTCGTCGACGGGACCGGCACACCCCCGCGCCTCGCGGACGTCGGCCTGCGCGACGGGCGGATCGCCGTCATCGCCGAGCCGGGCGGGATCACGGAAGAGGCCCGGACGAGCGAGGACGCCACCGGACTCGTCCTGACCCCCGGATTCATCGACCCGCACACCCACTACGACGCCCAGCTCTTCTGGGACCCCTACGCCACCCCCTCCATGAACCACGGCGTCACCACCGTCGCCGGCGGGAACTGCGGCTTCACCCTGGCCCCCCTCAACCCCGACCGCCCCGAGGACGCCGACTACACCCGCCGCATGATGAGCAAGGTCGAGGGCATGGCCCTCGCCGCCCTGGAGGAGGGCGTCGACTGGACCTGGTCCACCTTCGGGCAGTACCTCGACGCCCTCGAAGGCCGCATCGCCGTCAACGCCGGCTTCATGGTCGGCCACTGCGCCCTGCGCCGCCACGTCATGGGCGAGGACGCCGTGGGCGGACAACCCACCCCCGAGCAACTGGAGCGGATGGTCGCCCTCGTCCACGAGGCCATGGACGCCGGCGCCTGGGGCCTGTCCACCACCCAGTCCTCCACCCACTCCGACGGGGACGGCGCCCCCGTCGCCTCCCGGCACGCCGGCCCCGCCGAACTCCTCGCCCTCTCCCGGGCCGTCGGCGAACACGAGGGCACCCAGCTCGAAGCGATCGTCGCGGGCTGCCTCGACCAGTTCTCCGACGAGGAGATCGACCTCTTCGTCGACATGAGCGCCGCCGCCGGCCGCCCCCTGAACTGGAACGTCCTCACCATCGACGCCGCCGTCCCCGAACGCGTCCCCCGCCAACTGATCCCCAGCGAACGCGCCCGCAAGGCGGGCGGCCGCATCGTCGCCCTGACCATGCCGATCCTCACCCCCATGAACATGTCCCTGGGGACCTTCTGCGCCCTCAACCTCATACCCGGCTGGGGCGAGGTCCTCGGCCTGCCCGTCCCCGAACGCGTCGCGCGACTGCGCGACCCCGAGGTCCGCGCCGAGCTGCTGCGCCGCGCCTCCGCCAAGGAGGCCGGCGTCTTCCGGCGCCTGGCCGACTTCCGGCGCTACGTCATCGGGGACACCTACAGCGAGGCGAACGAGGGCCTGTCGGGCCGCGTCGTCGGCGACATCGCCGCCGAACGCGGCCAGGACCCCTTCCACTGCCTCGTGGAGATCTGCGCCAACGACGACCTGCGCACCGTCCTGTGGCCCATGCCCACCGACAACGACCCCGCCAGCTGGGCCCTGCGCGCCGAGACCTGGAGCCACGAGGACGTCATGCTGGGCGGCTCGGACGCCGGCGCGCACCTGGACCGGATGTGCGGGGCTCCGTACACGACCCGGTTCCTCGGCGACTGCCTGCGCGGGCGCCGGCTGGTGCCGCTGGAGCGGGCGGTGCAGATGCTGACGGACGAGCCGGCCCGCCTGTTCGGGCTGCGCGAGCGCGGCCTGATCGCCGAGGGCCACCACGCGGACCTCGTCCTGTTCGACCCGGAGCGCATCGAGGCCGGCCCCGCGACCCTGGTCCACGACCTGCCCGGGAACAGCCCGCGGCTGGACGCGCGGGCGATCGGGATCGTGTCCGTACGGGTCAACGGCGTCGAGACCGTCCGCGACGACGAGCTGACGGGGGCGGTCCCGGGGATCGTGCTCCGCTCCGGGCGGGACACGAGGACGGTGAGCACCCGATGAGCCGGGCCCCGCAGAGGCTGTACATCGGCGGCGAGTGGGTGGAGCCGGACGGCGGCCACTACGAGGTGGTCAACCCGGCGGACGAGTCCGTCGTCGGCCTGGCCCCCGAGGCCTCGCGCGCCCAGGTCGAGGAGGCGGCCCGCGCCGCCGCCGAGGCCTTCGACACCTGGTCCCGCACGACCCCCGAGGAGCGGGCGGCGATCCTCGACCGGGCGGCCGACGTCATGCAACGGGAGTTCGAACCGTGGGCGGAGCTGGCCCGGGCGGAGACCGGCGCCCCGACGGGCATCGCGCGCGGCATGCAGGTCGGGGTCGGGGTGTCCCGCTTCCGGCGGTACGCGCGGGGCGCCCTGGAACCGGTGGAGCGGGGGCTGCCCCCGCAGGTCACCGAGGCGGGCCCGATGGGTGGGGCGAGCGTGCTCGGGGCCCTGGAGGTGCGCCAGCCGGTCGGCGTCGTCACCTGCGTGACCTCGTACAACAACCCGTGGGCGAACCCGGCGGGCAAGGTGGCCCCGGCCCTGGCCATGGGCAACACCGTGTTGGTCAAGCCGGCCCCGCAGGACCCGCTGTCGGTCTTCCGGATGGCCGAGGCCCTGCACGAGGCGGGGGCCCCCGCGGGGGTGGTGAACGTGGTCTCGGGGGCCTCCGTCGAGGTCGGCGAGGCGGCCGTGGACTCCCCGTACGTGGACATGGTGTCCTTCACCGGCTCCACGGCGGTGGGGCAGCGCATCGCCGAGGTGTGCGGGCGCGGCATGAAGCGGCAGCTGATGGAGCTGGGCGGCAAGGGCGCGGCGGTGGTCCTGGAGGACGCCGACCTCGACGCCGCGGTGAGGGGTATCGGCACCACCTTCTCCTTCTACAGCGGTCAGATCTGCACCGCCCCGACCCGGGTGATCGTCCACCGCTCGGTGTACGCGGAACTGCTGGAGAAGCTGACCGGCTACCTGGCCTTCATGAAGGTCGGCGACCCGGGCGAGCGGGGCACGGTGGTCGGCCCGGTGATCTCGGCGGCGCACCGCGACCGGGTGGAGTCGTACGTGGAGCTGGGCCGCAAGGAGGGCGCCCGGATCGTCCGCGGCGGCGAGCGCCCGGTGGTCGGCGGGGGCCGGGGCTTCTACGTGGCGCCGACCCTGCTTGCGGACTGCACCCCCGACATGCGGGTGGTCCGGGAGGAGATCTTCGGGCCGGTCGTGGTGGTGGTCCCGTACGAGGGGGACGACGCGGAGGCGGTCCGGCTGGCGAACGACAGCGACTTCGGCCTGCTGAGCTACGTGTGGTCCAAGGACCCGGCGCGCGCCTTCCGGGTGGCGCGGCGGCTGCGGGCGGGCGGGGTCGGCGTGAACACGATCGGCCGGAACATGGAGGCGCCGTTCGGCGGCTTCAAGCGGAGCGGGGTGGGGCGGGACGTGGGCTCGTACGCGCTGCACGCGTACAGCGAAATCCAGTCGATCGTCTGGACGACGTAGGTCGGGGGCGCCGTCGGCGGGGCGGTGCGGGGCGCCCGTGCCTTGCCCCGCACCGCCGGTCGGCCGGCCGAAAACTCGCACGGGAAAGTTTTGAACCGCCCAAAACGGGCACTCCTGCGGTTTCCGTATTCCGGAAACGTCGGTCCGGGTCCTGTCAAAGGCCGGATGGATGCCTGAGTGAACCTTGTATTGCGGTTCCGTGAACTCTCCCGGCTCGGGAATCAAAGGTCATCCGGGCCGCAAGCATCCGGACTTAAGTCCTCCAGATGTGGAAACCGCACCGTCTAACGTCCTGACCCATGACACAGCTGGACGTTCGGCCTCGGGTCGGAGACACGGTAAGCGGCGTCGCCGAGGGCGGCGTCCGCGGCAAGGGCCTCGGCAAGGGGTCCGTCGGTTTGATGGGCAGCGCCGTCATCGGCATCTCCACCGTCGCCCCCGTCTACTGCCTCACCTCGACCCTCGGCTCCACCGCCGGCGAGGTCGGGGTCCAGATGCCGGCGGTCTTCCTCGCCGGCTTCCTCCCGATGCTCCTCGTCGCCTTCGCGTACCGCGAGCTCAACAAGGCCATGCCGGACTGCGGCACCTCCTTCACCTGGACCGTCAAGGCCTTCGGCCCCCGGATCGGCTGGATGTGCGGCTGGGGCCTGGTGATCGCCACGATCATCGTCCTGTCCAACCTGGCCGGCGTCGCCACCTCGTACTTCTGGCTGCTGGCCGGCGAGATCACCGGCAATCCCTCGATCGCCGCCCTGGACGACAACAAACTCGTCCACATCCTCACCTGCCTGAGCCTCATCGCCGTCGCCACGGCCATCAGCTACCGCGGCATGACCGCCACCAAGGGCGTCCAGTACACCCTGGTCGGCCTCCAGCTCGTCGTCCTCGCCCTCTTCGTGGCCATGGCCTTCCAGAAGGCCTCCGCCGGCACCTTCGACACCGGCCTGGACTTCACCTGGCAGTGGATGAACCCCTTCGCGGTCGAGTCCATGGGCGCCTTCACCGCCGGACTCTCCCTCTCGATCTTCATGTACTGGGGCTGGGACGCCTGCCTGGCCACCAACGAGGAGACCACCGGCTCCGCCAAGACCCCCGGCCGCGCCTCGCTCATCGCGATGGTCGTCCTCGTCGGCTCCTACCTCGCCACCGGCATCGCCGCCCAGATGGCCGTCGGCTCCGGCGAGAACGGCCTCGGCCTCGGCAACCCGGAGACCTCCGGCAACGTCTTCGCCGCCCTCGCCGGCCCCGTCATGGGCCCGATGCTCGGCATCCTGCTCTTCGTCGCCGTCCTGGCCTCCGCCGCCGCTTCGCTCCAGACCACGTTCATCCCGGTCGCCCGCACCGTCCTGGCCATGTCGACCTACGAGGCCCTGCCGCCCGCCTACGCCAAGGTCCACCCGCGCTTCAAGACCCCCGGCCGCGCCACCGTCATGGCGGGCGTCGCCACCGGCGGCTTCTACACGATCATGACCCTGGTCAGCGAGAACGTCCTCACCGACACGATCTTCGCCCTCGGCCTCATGATCTGCTTCTACTACTCGCTGACCGCCTTCGCCTGCGCCTGGTACTTCCGCGGCGACCTGCGCCGCTCCACCCGCGACCTGTTCTTCAAGGGCGTCTTCCCCGTCCTCGGCGGACTGCTGCTCGCCGCGGTCTTCTGCAAGACCCTGATGGACGCCTGGGACCCGGCCTACGGATCCGGCTCCGCCGTCCTCGGCGTCGGCAGCGTCTTCTTCATCGGCGTCGGCCTCCTCGTCCTCGGCCTGGGCATCATGGTCGTCACCGAACGCCGCAGCCCCGCCTTCTTCCGCGGCGAGGTCCTGACGAAGTCCACCCCGGCCCTGGTGGTCGAGGACTGACCCGAACCCGAGCCCTCCCACCCGCTGTGTCATCCCGCGGCCCCGGATCCCCCCGATCCGGGGCCGCGGGCCGTTCCCGCTGACGGCGCAGTGACCGCCGGCGCGGCGAGGTCGTTGGGCGGGGCATGAACGCCATGAAGCGCACCCTCTCCGCCTTGGTCCTCTCCGGCGGGGCCGCCCTCGCCCTCACCCCCGGCGCGGCCCTCGCCGCCGAGGGCCCCGACATCCAGGGGCCCCCGATCGTCAAGCGCGTCACCGACGTGGTCGACCACCCCGCGCAGACCGTCCAGGACACGAAGACGGCCCTGGAGGTCACGGCCGGAGCCGCCGACAGCGCCTCGAAGGCCACCAACAGCTCCCTGGCCGGAGCCGGCACCGCCCTCTCCGCCGGCATGCCGCAGGCCCCGAAGGCCGGCTGAGGCGCGGACGCTCCACCACCCCCGCCCCGGGGCGGGGGTGGGGGCTCAACCCCAGGTGCGGGAGCAGAGCACGAGACGGTAGCCGTCGGGGTCGGTGACGGTGACGCCGTAGTCGTCCCAGTAGGGGTTGTGGGAGGAGACGCGGGTGCCGCCGTGGTCGATGAGACGGCGCACGAGCGCGTCGTCGGGGGCCTGGCCGAGGTAGACCACGAACAGGTCGTCGACGGTGGGGGTGGGGGTCAGCGGGGCCTCGGGGTCGTGGGTCAGCTCGAAGTGCCACCCGCCGCCGGTCGGCCCGACCATGAGCAGGTCGTGCTCCCCGGAGACGTGCCCGCTGGTCCGCCACAGGACGTCGAGCCCGAGACCGTCTACGTAGAACCGCTCGGCGGCGTCCAGATCGAGGGAGGGCCGGGCGACGCGGATGTGGGTCAGTGAATCGATCATGCGCGGAGGCTACGGCTCCGGCTCCCGCCCGGGGGACGCCGGGGACGGGATGTGTCAGATGGTCGGGGGCGGGGGGCCGGCGTCCCCCGGGGCGGGGTCGGGTGAGTGTCGGGGGTTTCCCGCCAGTCCACTGTCCTTCCGTGCCGTGGCGGTCCCTCAAGGGCGCTCACTTCGTTCGCGTCGCTTCGCGATGGCCTTCGGCCACCCTTGACCGACCGCCCCGTCCCGGAATGCCAAAGACTGTCGGGAACCCCCCGAAGGAACGGTCCGGACGATCCTTGGACATGCGGGCCGCCCGAACCACCTCCCGGAGCACCCAACGCCCCAGATCGCTACGCGCTGCCCACGGATTGGCGTCTGCGAGCCGCCATGGGTTGGACATAAGCCGCCCACGATCGCTACGCGCTCCTCATGGGTTGGCGACTGCCGGCCGTCTGGGGTGAAGAGGCCCCCGCGTGAGTGATCCGGGTCACATTCCTTGGGTGTGGGCGATGAGTTTCGGACGACTCGGCAGTCTTCCTTTCAGTAGACGTTCGAGACACACAGGAGACGCCACCATGCGCATTGTCATCACCGAGTTCATCAGCCTCGACGGCATCGTGCAGGCCCCGGGCGGCCAGGGTGAGGACAACGACGGCGGTTTCGCCCACGGTGGTTGGTCGGGCCCCTTCTTCGACCCCGAGGTGGTCGGTGGCGCCTTCGCCAACGCCGCGTCGAAGGCCGAGGCGCTGCTCTTCGGTCGTCGCACCTGGCAGACGATGGCGGGCGCGTGGCCGGCCCGCGCGGGAGACCCCTTCGCCGACCGCATGAACTCGATCGCCAAGTACGTCGTCTCCGAGACCCTCACCACGGCCGACCTCACCTGGAACAACACCACCCTCATCCCCGGCGACAAGGCCGTGGCGGGCGTCCGGGACCTGCGGGAGAAGGACGGCGGCGACCTCCTCATCATGGGCAGCCCCACCCTCGTCCGCACCCTGCTGGCCGAAGGGCTGGTGGATGAGCTCCAGCTCATCGTCATGCCCGTCCTCCTCGGCGGTGGGAAGTCCATCTTCCCGTCGGACGGTGGCCTCCGGACGCTCGAACTCGTCTCCACGGTCACCAGCAGCACCGGTGTGAACGTCTGCACCTACCGACCGAAGGCCGCCTGACCCACCCGACTCCCATCCCCTCCGTCCCGTCCCCTCACCCCAGACGGCCGGCAGTCGCCGAGATATGAGGAGCGCGTAGCGATCGTGGGCGGCTTATGTCCGGCCCATGGCGGCCCGCAGACGCCGAAATGTGAGGAGCGCGTAGCGATTTGGGGCGTTGGGTGCTCCGCAAGGCGCTCTGGGCATCGTCTCGCTCCGGTACGGGCCTTGCCGGGTGGGAGGAGGGGGCTTGGGTGGTCGTGCGGGTGGCGGGCCCTCCCCGCATCGGAGTCAGAGCCGTCGCATCCATGACAAGGCCGTATGGGCAACTGTCCCCCCTCCCGTTCCTTCGCGGGGTTCCCGACAGTCTTTGGCATTCCGGGACGGGGCGGTCGGTCAAGGGTGGCCGAAGGCCATCGCGAAGCGACGCGAACGAAGTGAGCGCCCTTGAGGGACCGCCACGGCACGGAAGGACAGTGGACTGGCGGGAAACCCCCGACACTCACCCGACCCCGCCCCAGGGGACGCCGCCCCACCCCCGAGCCACCCGTAAAAGCAGGTGCGGGCCGGGAGGGCCCCGCCTAGCGTGGCGTCGATGAGCAGCGACTATCCATTCGCCGACGGCTACAACCTCGTCTGGGATCTGACCGGCTTCGGTGGTCCGGACGAGGAGCTGGTGGAGTCCGTCTCGCTGTCCCGTGACCAGTACTTGGAGATACGTCACCTCTTCGCGCTCGGCGACGATCCGTGGATGGTGGCCGGCGAGTACCGCGTCGCGCCGGGCATCTGGACGCGGGTGCGGAGCGCCGTCCCGGGGGTCCGGTTCGAGCGTGACGCGGACTACTTCCTCGGCGCCCGTCAGGCCCTGCCTGACGGGCGTTTTTGGCGTCCGGCCCCGGGCGTGCCGGCCCCCGGCCCCGTACCGCCCCCGTAGGGGCGGCGCTAGGCGGTGACGCTGCCGAGGAAGGTCGTCCAGCCGGCGGGGCTCACCGCCAGCTCGGGGCTCGCGTCGAGCTTCGAGTCCCGGACGTGCACGGTGTCGGCGCAGGCCGCCACCTCGACGCAGTTGTCACCGTCGCCGCTGCTGTAGCTGGACTTGTGCCAGGAGAGGGCGACCTCGACGCAGCTGTCGCCCTGGCTGCCGCTGTAGCTGCTCTTGAACCACCGGAGCTGGGAGCTGTTCACAGGGAACCTCGCATTCGCATCAACAGGCCCACGCTGTCCGCAGGATTGAGAGCCTGGATGCGAAGTTTGGCATACCGCTGGTGGAACAAGCTGACCTCTTTCGGGTCGGAGATGACCCGGCCGGTCTGTTGGCCCTCGCTGTAGCCGAACCACTCGTGCTCATGGGATTCGAGCAGTTGGAAGGGGCCGTCGGTACCCGCGTGCTCGGGGCTCACCGACGGCATGATCTGGATGTCCACGTTCGGCAGTCGGGCACATGCCAGCAGATGGTCGATCAGCTGGCGCGTCACTTCCGGTCCGCCCGTCTGCCGCTCGATCACCGGTTGTTCGATGATGAAGCTGAAGGACGTGTAGGGCGTGCGGGTCAGCAGTTTCTGCCGCTCCAGGCGTCGCGCGATGCGGTCCTCGGCCTCTTGGGCCGTTGGCATGGGCGGCACGTTCTCGATCAGGGTTCGTGCGTAGGCCTCCGTCTGGAGCAGCCCAGGCACCACCCTGCACTCGTAGGTGTTGAGCGCGACCGCAGTCTCTTCCAGCTCGGCCCAGCGCCGGAACCACTTCGCCAGCCCGCGCCTGCGGTCGAGCTGCCGCGCCGCGATCTGGATCACCCCGAACGCGTCCAGGACCTCCTCCGCCTTGTTCACGAACTTCACCGACGGGTGTCGGCGGCCCTGCTCCACCGAGGCCACGTACTGAACCGAGTACCCGACCAGCGGATGCAGTTGTTCCTGCGTCAGGCCGGCGCGTTTCCGGCAGGCCTTGACGGTCTCGCCGAAGTTCTTCAGGTCGGCATCGGGTTCCGCCTTGTCGCCCTTGCCGCCGCTGCTGTCGTCGTCCGCCGTCATCACGGTCACCTCCCCGAAGCAATGCTCACGTTCGGTGACCGCGCCTGTCCAGAGAGTCGGCTGCTACAGATCGAAGGTAGTAGTCGAGGTGCTGGGAACTTCCCTTGTCGCAGGGGATTTTCGGTCCATGACCACCTCTCGCAGTTCCCATCGCGGCCTCGTACGCGTGTTCACTCAGCGTTTCAGCAGTACCCCGCGCGGGGCTCGGCTCGCGCGGCAGTTGGCCCTCGTGGAGCTGCACGACTGGGGCGTGGCGGAGGGGACGGAGCAGGCCGACGGCGCCGGGTTGGTCATCGCCGAGCTGGCCGCCAACGCCGTGGCGCACGGGCGGCTTCCCGGGCGGGACTTCGAGCTGCGGCTGACGCTGCTGGGCGGGGTCGTGCGCGTGGAGGTGTCCGACGCGCGCCGTGAGCGGCGGCCCGTCGTGCGACCGCACGCGTACGGGGCGGAGTCCGGCTACGGGCTGAGGTTGGTGGACGGTCTGGCGTCCGACTGGGGCGTGGTGGACCGGGTCGTCGGCAAGACGGTCTGGGCGGAGATCGGCGCGCGCCGCGTTCCCCGCCCGGACCGTGGGTGATCCGTTACGACTTCGGCAGCGGCGGCAGGGAGGGGAGCTTGCCGTCGCTCTTCTGGAAGGTGTCGGTGCCGGCGGCGCCCTCCCAGGTGACCTTCAGGGTGTTGGCGTCGGCGGAGTCGACCTTGCCCTTCGAGCGGGTGGCGCCGGGCGGGCACTTCAGGTCGAAGGTCTTGCCGTTGGTGGTGCCCTCGCAGGTCTGGCCGGTGGCGGCCTCGACGACGAACGCCATCTGGCCCTTGACGGTGAGGACGACGCCCTGGCCCGGCTTGGCCATCGCGATCCAGCCGCCGTCCAGGCTGCCCGCGGCGCCGCCTGCGTCGGGGGTGGTGCCCGCGGCCGGGGCGGAGGCGGCGGGGGACGGCTTCTTGTCCGCCGTGGCCGGGGCCGGGTCGCTGCCGCAGGCGGTCAGGGTCAGGGTGGCGACGACCCCGGTGGCGGCGGCGACGGCGAGGCGCTGGTGGTAGAGCACGGGAAGGTCTCCCAAGGGAAGGAATGCGGGCGGTCGAGAGTGCGCCAACGTACCTGTCCCACAGGTCGCCTGGCGCACCTTCAGACACGCGTGCGGGCACCCTTCCGGTTCCCCGGCCGGCTGTCCTAGAGGTACTGGGCGAAGTCGTCGAGCACCCGCAGGATCTCCGCCTCGCGGGCCGAGGGGAGTTGGAGGACGACCTCCTCGATGCCCAGGTCGGCGTAGTGGGCGAGCTTGCCGGGGTTGGGCTGGACGGCGTACGGGACCACGCGGAGGGTCTTCGGGTCGCGTCCGGCGTCCTCCCAGGCGGCGCGCAGCACCGGCAGGGTCTCGGTGAGGCCTCCGCCGCCGATGGGGAGCCAGCCGTCGGCGTGGTCGGCGATGGCGGCGAACAGCTTGGGGCCGGCCGCGCCGCCGATGAGGGTGCGCGGACCGTACAGGGGTCGTCCGGGGGTGAGTTCGCGCGGGGGCTGGACCGGCTTGGGGTGGGCGTGGCTGGCCTGGACGGAGCCGTACGGGCCCTCGTGGGCGGTGGGGTCGGGTGCCCACAGGGCGCGCATCAGGGCCATGTGGTCGCGGACGCGGTCGCGGCGGGTGGGCCAGGAGACGCCGTGGTCGGCGGCTTCCTCGACGTTCCAGCCGTACCCGATGCCGAGGGTCAGTCGGCCGCCGCTGAGGTGGTCGAGGGTGGCGACCTGCTTGGCGAGGCCGATGGGGTCGTGCTGGGCGACGAGGGTGACGCCGGTGCCCAGGCGCAGGCGTTCGGTGACGGCGGCGGCCTGGGCGAGGCCGACGAAGGGGTCGAGGGTGCGGCCGTAGCGTTCGGGGAGTTCGCCGCCGGTGGGGGCCGGGGTGACGCGGCTGATCGGGATGTGGGTGTGTTCGGGGAGGTAGAGGGCGGCGAAGCCGCGTTCCTCCAGGTGGTGGGCCAGTCGGGTGGGGGAGACGGTGCGGTCCGTGAGGAAGACGGTCGTGGCGATCCGCATGGTCGAGGGCACCTCCGCGTGGTGGGGGAGGCCAAGGTAGAGCGTTCCGCGTGAAGTGGGCAGGGGCGTGTGATGGGGTGGGCGGCATGAACGGCATGGAGACGAGCACGATCACGGTCGCGGAGCGGCTGCACGGCTACCCGGGGGTGGCCTTCGGCGGTTACGTCGCGGGCCTGTTGGCCGCCCGGACCGGGGCGCCGGCGGTCCCGGGGGCCGTACGGGTGGACTTCCGGCGGCCGGTGCCGACGGGCGTGGCGGTGCGGATCGCGGCCGGCGCGGACGGGGGAGCGGAGCTGTTCGACGGGGAGGGGCTGCTGCTCGCCTCCGCGACGGCGGCGCCCGTCCCCGCCGGGGAGGTGCCGGACCCGCCGTCCTGGGCGGAGGCGTCGAAGGCCGCCGACGCCTACCGGGCGGACCCGCCGGGTGGTGAGGCGGGCTGCTTCGGCTGCGGGCTGGAGCGCACCCCGGCGACGGGGCTGCGGTTGCACTGCGGCCTGGTCCCGGGGCGGGACCTGGTCGCGGCGGCCTGGCGGCCGGGGCCCGAACTGCTCGGGGTGGACAGGGTGTTGCCGCCGGAGCTGGTGTGGGGGGCGCTGGACTGTCCGGGGAACGCGGCGGGTCGGCTGCTGGACGGGGGGCCGGCGGGCGCGGTCACGGCCTCGCTGACGGGGCGGCTGTTGCGGCCGGTGCCGGCTTCCGGCGGGCTGGTCTCGTACGCCTGGCTGCTCGGCTCGGAGGGCCGCAAGTGCCGGGTGGGTACGGCCCTGGCGACGGCCGAGGGGGAGCTGTGCGCCTACGCCGAGGCGTTGTGGATCCGGCCCAGGCCGCAGGGCTGAGCGCGGCCGGCGGGGCCCCGGTCCGAAGACCGCCGCCCGGGGGCGGTGGACAAACCCCGCCGGCCTGTGCAGATCCCCTCGAAAGAGGTTCCCCGCATGGTAGCCGCGTGTTGCCGTCGCCGCAGGGGGCGGGGCGGATCAGCCCCGGGGGTAGCGGGCGAGCCAGCCGGGGGCGGAGCCCTTCGGGCCGTGGAGGGTGGGGCCCTGGGTCAGCTCCAGCGCGAAGTCGTCGGAGAGTTCGAGGAGGGTGGCGCGGCCCTCGGTCCCGGTCAGCCAGCCGGCGGGCAGGGCGGTCTCGCCGTGCAGGGCGCCGAGCAGGGCCCCGCACAGGGCGCCGGTGGCGCTGGAGTCGCCGCCGTGGTTGACGGCGAGCCGCAGCCCGTGCGTCATGTCCTGCGCGACCAGGGCGCAGTAGAGGGCGATGGAGAGGGTGTCGGCGGCGCCGCGGCCGTCGCCGGTCGTCAGGGTCTCGATGGAGTCGGGGCCGGGGGCGCCGCGGGTGACGGCGGCCAAGGCGCGCTGGAGGGCGTCGGTCACCGGCTGGTGCCCGGGGCGGGCCCCGAGGAGGCCGAGGGCGCGCTGGACGGCGGCGTTCAGGGATTCGCCCCGGACGAGGCCGTGGACGATCACGGCGAGGGCGCCGGCGGACAGGAGGGCGTCGGGGTGGCCGTGGCTCTGGGCGGCGCATTCGACGGCGAGTTGCAGGACGAGGCCCGGTTCCCAGCCGACGAGGAGCCCGAACGGGGCCGAGCGGACGGTGGCGGCGGCGTCCCGGGCGGTGGGGTTCTTCGGCTGGTCGAGGGTGCCCAGGGTGTCGTCGGCGAAGCCGGTCAGGCAGGAGCGTTCGGGGGCGCGGCGGGCGTAGAGCCACTCCTCCCGGGCGAGCCAGCCGTTGTCGGCGCGGCGCTCGTCGGGGCCCCAGTCGGACTGGGTCGCGGCCCAGCGGCGGTACGCGCGGTGCACGTCGGTCGGCGGGTGCCAGGCGCCGGTGTCGCGGCGTACGTGGGCCCGTATGAGGCCGTCGACGGTGAACAGGGTGAGCTGCGTGGCGGCCGTGACGGTGGCCGGGCGGCCGGGGGAGGGGGCGGCGGGTTCGGTGAGGCCGGCCGGGCCGTGGGCCTGGCGGATGGCGTCCAGGGTGAGGCCGGCGACGGGGGCGCCGAGGGCGTCGCCGACGGCGGAGCCGAGGAGGGTGCCGCGGACCCGGCTGCGGAAGTCCTGCTGTTCGGCGCGGCCCCACAGGGCGGTGGCCACCCCGCCGGGCGCGGGCCGCGCGGCGGCCACACCGTGGGCCGGCGTGGCGTGGGCGGGCCTCGCCTGCGCGGGGACGCCGCGGGCGGCGCCGGCCGCCGGCATCGCCTGCGCGGGGATGCCGTGGGCGGGGGCGCCCTGCGTCGGGATGCCGTGGGCCGGCGTCGCCTGGGCCGGGATGCCGTGGGCCGGGGTCACCTGTGCCTGGGCGCCTTGCGCGGGGATGCCGTGGGCCGGGGCCCCCTGCGCCGGGATGCCGTGGGCCGGGGTTTCGGTCGGGGGCGTGCCATGCGGCGGCTCGGGTGTCGCGGGCGGTGTCGTGCCCGCCGTCGGTGTGGTCGACGCGCCGGCGTCCGTGGCCGCGGTCGTTCTGGTCGTCGTGTCCATGTCGTTTCCCCCCAGGCTCTGGCGCACTGTAATGGACGACATCGGTCAAATCCGGAAGGCGTCGGTCACCGCGCCCGTAACTGACCGGAGAACGGCCGGATCCCGAACGGTTTCGGCCGCGCATCCGGCCGATGGCACGTTTTGCCACTCGCCTTCCATGGGGCCGGTTTCGGCCACACGACGTTCACGTCCCGTTCTCCGGGCGCCCACAGCCTCAAGGGCATGAAGAAGGCTCTCCTCGCCGCGACCGCCGTCGCCTCCGCGCTCACCGCCTCCCTGGTCGTCGCCCCCGCCGCCACCGCCTCCGACGCCCACCAGGGCCGCTCCGCCATCCCCTTCACCGAGGCCACGGTCACCGCCGGCGCCGACGGCTCCTACACCCTGCGGTGGAACGCCCGGGGCACCCGCCACGTCGCGATCAAGGCGAACGGCAAGGTCGTCGCCAAGGGCGGCGCCCAGGGCCGGGCCGTCGTCACGGGGCTGCCCGCCGCCGACCGCCAGTGGTTCGACTTCCAGGCCGACCGCGGCCGGGGCCTGCGCCTCGCGGACCGCCTGATCACGCTGGAGGGAACCGCCAACTTCCGCGACGCCGGCGGCTACCGCACCACCGACGGCAAGTGGGTCAAGATGGGCGAGGTCTACCGCTCCGACGCCCTGAACAAGCTGACCGCGAACGACCTCGCCAAGCTCCGGCGCCTGAGCGTCAAGACGGTCTTCGACCTGCGCACGCAGGACGAGCGCACCAAGGACGCCGACCGGGTGCCGGCCGGCGCCCGCCACGTCGTCGCCGACGTCTTCGCCGGCTCCGGCTCCTTCCAGACCCTCCCCAAGACCCCCGACGAGGCCGTCAAGGCCATGATCGACGCCGAGAGGGCGATGGTCTCCGGCGAGGGCGGCAAGAAGGCCTACACCCAGGTCTTCGAGGGCATCGAGAACGACCGCGCCCGCTCCGTCCTCTTCCACTGCACCGCCGGCAAGGACCGCACGGGCTGGGCCGGCGCCACCCTGCTGACCGCCCTCGGCGTCCCGCAGGAGACGGTGATGGCCGACTACCTGGCCAGCAACGACTACCGCAAGGCCGCGAACGACGCGATCCTCTCCCACCTGCCCGCCCCGCAGGCCGCCGTCTACAAGCCGCTGCTCGACGTCCGCCCCGAGTACCTCAACGCCGGCTACGCCGAGGTCGAGGCCCGTTACGGCTCCTTCGACCGCTACCTGAGGAACGGCCTCGGCATCGACGCCCACGAGCTGGCGCGGCTCAAGAAGGACCTCCTGGTCGGCTGACCCCGACCGACCGCCCCCCGACCGCCCCCCGACCGGCCGCCGCGCGGCGCGTGGCGGCCGGGTCCGCGTCAGTCCAGTACCGGCAGCAGCGCCGGCAGGTGCCCGTCCGAGGCGCGCGCCGCCTCCTGCCGCTCCGCCGGAACCTCCCCGTACAGCGTCGTACGGGGCTTCGCGGGCCGCCCGGCGGCCTCCGCGACCGCGACCAGGTCCCGCACCGACTTGTACGAGCCGTAGCTCGAACCGGCCATCCGCGAGATGGTCTCCTCCATCAGCGTGCCGCCCAGGTCGTTGGCGCCCGACCGCAGCATTTCGGCCGCGCCCTCCGCGCCCAGCTTCACCCAGCTGGTCTGGATGTTGGTGATGTGCGGGTGCAGCAGCAGTCGGGCCATCGCCGTCACCGCCCGGTTGTCGCGCACCGTCGGGCCCGGCCGGGCGATGCCCGCCAGGTACACGGGCGCGTTCGTGTGGATGAAGGGCAGCGTCACGAACTCCGTGAAACCACCCGTCCGTTCCTGGATGCGGGCCAGGGTGCGGAAGTGGCCCAGCCAGTGCCGGGGCTGGTCCACGTGCCCGTACATCATCGTGGACGAGGAGCGGATGCCCAGCTCGTGCGCGGTGGTGATCACGTCGATCCAGTCCGCCGTCGGCAGCTTGCCCTTCGTCAGGACCCAGCGCACCTCGTCGTCGAGGATCTCCGCCGCCGTCCCCGGGATGGAGTCCAGCCCGGCCTCCTTGGCGGCGCTCAGCCACTCCCGCACCGACAGGCCCGTACGGGTGGCGCCGTTGACGACCTCCATCGGGGAGAAGGCGTGCACGTGCATCCCCGGGACGCGCTCCTTCACGGCCCGCGCGATGTCGAAGTAGGCGGTCCCGGGCAGGTCCGGGTGGATGCCGCCCTGCATGCACACCTCCACCGCGCCCACGTCCCAGGCCTGGGCCGCGCGGTCCGCGACCTGGTCCAGGGAGAGCGTGTACGCGTCGGCGTCGGTGCGGCGCTGCGCGAAGGCGCAGAAACGGCAGCCGGTGTAGCAGACGTTGGTGAAGTTGATGTTCCTGGTGACGACGTACGTGACCTCGTCGCCCACCACCGACCTGCGCAGCTCGTCCGCGATCCGGCACAGGGCGTCCAGCGCCGGGCCGTCCGCGTGCAGCAGGGCGAGGGCCTGGTCGTCGGTGAGCCGCGTCGGGTCGTCGGCCGCCTGCGCGAGGGCGGCCCGTACGTCCGTGTCGATGCGCTGCGGCACCATCCCGGGGGCGGCGGCCTCCCGCAGGGCCTCCCAGTCGCCGTAGACGTGGTCGAAGTCCTCGCGGCGGTCGCCGGTACGGCCCTCGGTGTCGATGGCGGTGTGCAGATCGGTGCGCCCGTACGCGGCGAAGCCCTCGTCGGGCTCCTGCCACGGCCGGCCCTCCACCGTCGCCGCCTCGTCGGCCAGGCCGGTCAGCGGATCGGCCAGCGCCCGTACGTGCGGCAGCAGGCGGGGATCCAGCCAGGGTTCGCCGCGCTGGAGGAACTCGGGGTAGATGGTGAGGCGTTCGCGCAGCTCGAAGCCGGCGGCGGCGGTGCGCGCGGCCAGCTCCTCGATGTGCGGCCAGGGGCGCTCCGGGTTGACGTGGTCCGGGGTCAGCGGCGAGACGCCGCCCCAGTCGTCGATGCCGGCGCCGATCAGCAGGGCGTACTCGGCGTCCACCAGGTTCGGCGGGGCCTGGATGCGGGCGGCGGGGCCGAGGACGTGCCGGGCCACCGCGATGGCGGCGGCCAGCTCCTCCAGCTCCGCGTCGGGCATGCCGCGCATGGCGGTGTCGGGCTTGGCCCGGAAGTTCTGGACGATGAACTCCTGGAGCCCGTGGTAGCTGCGCTGGATGCGGCGCAGCTCGAAGAAGGCCTCGGCGCGCTCCTCGTAGGTCTCCCCGATGCCGATGAGGACGCCGGTGGTGAAGGGCACGTTGGAGCGGCCCGCGTCCTCCAGGACCCGCAGCCGCACGGCGGGGTCCTTGTCGGGGGAGCCGTGGTGGGGGCCGCCGGGCTCGGACCACAGACGGACGGCGGTCGTCTCCAGCATCATGCCCATGGAGGGTGCGACGGGCTTCAGGCGCTGGAGCTCGGACCAGGACATCACCCCGGGGTTGAGGTGGGGCAGCAGGCCCGTCTCCTCCAGGACGCGGATCGCCATGGCCCGTACGTAGGCCAGGGTGTCGTCGTAGCCGTGCGCGTCCAACCACTCCCGGGCCTCGGGCCAGCGGTCCTCGGGCCGGTCGCCGAGGGTGAACAGGGCCTCCTTGCAGCCCATCGCGGCGCCGGCGCGCGCGATGTCGAGGACCTCGTCGGGGGAGAGGTACATCCCGTGGCCGGCCTTGCGGAGCTTGCCGGGGACGGTCACGAAGGTGCAGTAGTGGCACCGGTCGCGGCACAGCCGGGTGAGGGGGATGAAGACCTTCCGCGAGTACGTGATGACTCCGGGCCGCCCCGCGGCGGCGAGCCCGGAGTCCCTGACGCGGGCGGCGGAGGCGCGGAGGTCCTCCAGGGCCTCGCCGCGCGCCTGGAGCAGGACGGCCGCCTCGGCCGTGTCCAGCGCGACGCCGTCGCGGGCGCGCCGGAGCGCTCGGCGCATCGCGTTGTCGGTCGGAGCGTCACCGGTAGTGGTCATGGGGCGAGCATACGATCCGCTCGACGCGGCGCGGAGGGCGTCATCGCATCAGCTCACCGGCGTTGACCAGCAGCGACTGGCCGGTTATCGCCCGCGCCCGGTCGCTGGCGAGGAAGGCGACGGCGTCGGCGACGTCCCCGTCGGTGGCCAGGTCGGGCAGGGCCATCCGCTCGGTGAGGCGGGCGTGGACCTCGGCCTCGGGGACGCCCTCGGTGTGGGCGGTGAACGTGACGAAGGCCTGCACGGGCGGGCCCCACATCCAGCCGGGGAGCACGGTGTTGACGCGGATGCGGTGCGGGCCCAGTTCGCGGGCCATGGAGTACATGGCGGAGGTCAGGGCGCCCTTGGAGGCGGCGTAGGCGGCCTGCTGGACCTCGTTGGGCGAGGCCACGGCGGACTGGGTGCCGATGATGACGACGGAGCCGCCGCCGGCCTCCTTGAACGCGGGCAGGCAGGCGCGGGTCATGCGCAGGGTGCCGAGCAGGTTGACGTCGAGGATCTGTTGCCAGGTGCCGAAGTCGGCGTCCTGGAGGCCGCCGAAGTGCGAGTCCCAGGCGGCGACGTGCACGACGGCGTCCACGCCGCCGAAGCGCTCGCGGGCCAGCTCCACCAGGGCCCGGCACTGGTCCTCGTCGGTGATGTCGGTCGGGCGGTGGGCGGTGTGGGTGCCGTCGGGGTCGATCTCGGCGGCGGACTTGGCGAGGTTGGCCTCGGTGCGGGCCCCGAGGACGGCGTTGCCGCCGTCGCGGACCACGGCCGCGGCCACCTGGTGCCCGAGTCCGGCCCCGACCCCGGAGACGATGACGGTCTTGCCTCGCAGCAGCATGTGCGCCTCCTGGCGACCCAGAGATCTGACGGGCCGTCAGGGTAGGGGCGCGGAGCGGGCTTGTGAAGGGCGCCGGGGCTTCGGGGCTTCGGGGCGGGGAGGGTGGGGGCCGACCCCGCCCCGGGGCTCGGTTCCGGCCTGCCGGCCCACCGGCCTACGGGCTCACCGGCTCACCGGTTCACGAGGAGACGTCCGCGATGATGTTGCTGACGACCCACACCGCCCAGAGCAGCGGCACGATCGCGACGTAGGCGAACGGGCGCGAGTGGACCGGCGGGCCCTCGTCCAGCGTCCGTCGCCCCGGCGCGGGCTCTGAGGGCGGCAGCTTGGAGAACCTGATGGCCGCGATCAGGTTCCAGATCAGCGTGAACGGCGTGAAGATCACCAGGGAGACGGGGCTCCACCAACCCTGGCACAGGGTCTTCGTGGTCATCGCCCGGACCATGGCCCGACCGCAGGTGCGGCAGAACGGGCCCTTCCGGTGCAGGAAGCGCATCATGATCAGTACGCCGACGTGGGCCCGCACCGACATGTCCACCGTGTGCGGGGACCCGCAGGCGACGCAGCCGGAGCCGTGCCCGCCGGGGTGGGCGGGCGCGCCCGCGAACCCGGGCTGCGGGGACTGTGTGTAGGGGCTCTGCGGGTGCTGCTGCCCCTGCGGCGGGTACGGGGCCTGGCCCTGCGGGGCCTGGCCGTACGGGTTCTGGCCCTGCGGGGCCTGCGGCTGCGGGGCCTGGCCGTAGGGGTTCGCACCGTACGGGGCCTGCTGCTGGGGGGCCTGGCCGTACGGGTTCTGTCCGTACGGGTTGGCCCCGTGCGGGGCCTGGCCGTACGGGGCCTGCGGCGGGGTGCCCGCGGAACTCGCGTAGGGGTTGCTCGCGTCCGGGCCGGGCGGCGGGGTGTGGGTCATGGGGTGGTGGTGCCTTCGGCGTCTGCGCGCACCGGATTTCGGCCACCGGCGCGCTCGGACGGCCGAACGTACCAGCCGGCCATGACATGCTCACTGCCGGCGATTCTCCGCGACCAGCCGGTCGAACGCCTCCGGGGTGACGGTGTCGAGGCCCCTGCCCGTCAGGACGTTCACCTCCTTGCCGTTGATCTCGACGACCGGGGTGCCCTTCTTCCCGCTGCCCTCGAAGGCCCGCGAGACCTTGTCCACCCACGGCATGTACGTGAGCTCCTCGACCGCCCGGTCGAAGGCGGGGCTCCGCAGTCCCGGCACCCGGTCCGCGAGCTCCAGCAGGGTGCTCGTCGAACCGAACCGGTCGTCCGTCTCCTTCGGGGGGTGGTTGCGGTAGAGCACCTGGAGGTAGTCCATGAACTTCTCCGGGCTCTCGTTCACCGCCGCGCCCAGCGCGTTCAGGGCCCGCTTGGACCCCTTGCCGCCGAGCGAGCCGTCGAGGAAGGTCGCGAAGTGGTACTCGACCCGGTACGCCCCCGCGTCCGCCCGCTCCTTGAAGGTCCCGCCGAGTCCCGTCTCCACGCCCGCGCAGAACGGACAGCGCGGATCCAGCCACACCGAGACCACGTCCTTCGCCCCGGCCCCGCCGTACGGGACGACCACCCCGTCCGTGCCGCTCGTGTGCGCCGGCCGTACGAACGGCTTGCCGGCCGCCTCGCTCGGACCCGAACCCGCCGACTTCGAGGCGTACATGCCCACGCCGACCGCGATGCCGAGGACGGCGACGAGCGCGCCCCCCACGAGCAGCCGCCCCCGCCACCGCGCGCGCCGGGCATCGGCCTCGCGCCGCGCCACGAGCCGCTCACGGGCCTCACGACGCTGTTCCTTCTTGCCACTCGCCATGCATACCAGGGTAAAGAACCACGAGGAGTGGCAGGCCGGGCCATTGGGGTGTTTCGGGCAGGGTCCAAGGGCCCGTGCCGGTCCGGGACTTAGGGCCCGGCGCGGGCCGGCCCCGCCGGGCGGGGCCTCGCGTTGGACGTCTTGGGCCACCGGCCGGTGAAGCCGAGACGAATGGTGCGTCATATCTCGGGGGGCGACGGCGAGTCGTATGCGAATACCTGATAGACAGAAGAATCACGGCTCGACCAGCCGACGCCTTCGCCGGCCGCCTTGGGGGGATCGCCGCACTGTGAAGCCGCTTCACCGTCATGTAGTCAACACCTCGCGCAAGGTCCTGTGCACGGCCGCCCTCGCGGCCAGCCTGACCACCGCCGCCGTCGTGACCAACGCCCCGGTCGCCGGCGCCGGAGAGGCCGAGCCGACCCCCGACAGCCCGCAGGCCGTCGACCGCGGCGACGCCCGCCTCGACGTGCCGCCCGCCGTCGCGGACCCGCAGGTCCCGCCCGCCGCCGGAGCCGGCAACGTGGCGACCGAGAGCGCCTCCGGCATCCCCGCCACCGCCCTGGACGCGTACAAGCGCGCCGAGGTGGCGGTCGCCGCGGCCCTGCCCGGCTGCAAGCTGCCCTGGCAGCTGATCGCGGGCATCGGCAGGGTCGAGTCCGTCCACGCCTCCGGCTACGGGCTCAAGTCCGACGGGTACACGGAGAGGCTGATCCGCGGCCCGCGCCTCGACGGCAACGGCTTCGCCCGGATCACCGACACCGACAAGGGCGAGTTCGACGGCGACACCGAGTTCGACCGCGCCTTCGGTCCCCTCCAGTTCATCCCGACGACCTGGGCGACCTGGAAGGCCGACGGCAACGGCGACGGCAAGCGCGACGCCAACAACATCTACGACGCCTCCCTGGGCACCGGCCTCTACCTCTGCTCGGGCGGCAAGGACCTCACCCTCCCGGCGGACCTGGACAAGGCCCTGCTCGCGTACAACGCCTCGCGCGAGTACGTGAACACGGTCCTCGGCTACATGCGCCAGTACCAGCAGGGCGCCACCGGCGTGGAGAACCCGCCCGTCGGCAACTACCCGACTCCGCCCACGCCGTCGCTGCCCACCCCGCAGCCGCCGCGCCACACGCCGCCGACGACGCCGGTCACCCCGTCCCGGCCGACGACGCCCACGACGCCGACCACGCCGACCAACCCGACGAACCCCACGACGCCGACCAAGCCGACCGAGCCCACCAAGCCGACCGAGCCGACTAAGCCCACCCCGCCGCCCGCGACGCTCGCCAAGCTGGAGCAGCACGGCCAGGTCACCCTGGAGGCCGAGGCGGGCAGCCTGTTCGCGGAGGGCGTCCGCTTCAAGACGGTCCTCAGCGACGGCAAGCCCGCCGCCGACCAGCGCATCGTGGTGGCCATCGAGCAGGACGGCACGGACGGCACCGGCTTCGTCTTCGGCAGCGAGAAGAGCGTCGTCATCCGTACCGACGCCGACGGCATCGCCACCGCCCCCCGACTGAAGGCCGGCCCCAAGGCGGGCACCTTCACCCTGCGGGCCACGGCCTACGACACCAAGGGCCAGTTCACGCTGGCGCTGAACGGCAAGGTCACCGCCAAGCCGGTGGAGAAGCCGGTGGAGCTGTCCCGTACGGACGGCACCGGGACGGTCGAGGCCACGAGCGGCACCCCGATCAAGGGCCTGACCTTCCTGGCCGCCCGCGGCGACAAGCCGGAGGCGGGCGTACAGGCCCGCGCCGAGCTGGTCCAGGAGGTCGCGGGCAGGCCGGGCACCTGGGCCCTGGTGGACCAGAGCTCGAAGGGCCCGTACTTCAAGGGCGCCACGGCCGAGGCGAAGCTGTTCGCCCTGGAGCTGCCCAAGACCAAGGCCGACGGCCGGATCGCCCTGCCGGACCTGCTCACCGCGGAGGTGCCCGCGGGCACGTACCACCTGCGCGTGATCACGGCCGACAAGCACCAGGCGATCGTGAAGATCGAGATCGCGGCTCCGCGGGCCTGACCCGCCGCCCGACCCGAACGGCCGCGGCCGGTCGCACCGAGCGTGCGACCGGCCGCGGCCGTTTCCGTCCCGTCGGCGGCCGGGAGACCCCCGGCACGCTCCCGCCCGGCCCAAAGGCAGGAGCCCCACCTTCTCCGTTCGCACGGAGGAGGCGGGGCTCCTTGGGTACTGCTAATCCAACCGCGATCCGGTCGGCCAGGCGACTAGGCCGGGGTGACGTTCTCCGCCTGCGGGCCCTTCGGACCCTGCGTGACGTCGAAGTTGACCTGCTGGTTCTCCTCGAGGGAGCGGAAGCCAGAGGCGTTGATCGCGGAGTAGTGGACGAAGACATCCGGGCCGCCGCCGTCCTGGGCGATGAAGCCGAAGCCCTTTTCAGCGTTGAACCACTTCACGGTTCCGGTAGCCATGAGCCCTCCTATGGGCCAAAGGGTCGCCCTGCTCCAGAACCTGCTAAGAAGTCTGAAAACTACAAAAGCCTGCGGGTTACATGCTCCGCAGGCCTCGTACTGCAAGGGAAACCAAACTGCAACTTGCGTCGAGCCTAGCACGCACCCTCGGGGCGAGACCAGAGGGAAAGATCACGTCACTCGGACGTTTGAGACCTGCCTGATCGCTGACGGAGAGGTGGGGGCTAGTCTCGCGATGTGGACGTCTATCGCAGCCGGCCCCGAGTCGGCCACATCCAGTTCCTGAACTGCCTCCCCCTCTACTGGGGGCTGGCCCGAACCGGCACCCTGCTGGACCTGGAACTGACCAAGGACACCCCCGAGAAGCTGAGCGAGAGCCTCGTGCGGGGTGACCTCGACATCGCCCCCATCACCCTGGTGGAGTTCCTCCGCAACGCCGACGAGCTCGTCGCCTTCCCCGACCTGGCGGTCGGCTGCGACGGCCCCGTCATGTCCTGCGTGATCGTCTCCCAGGTGCCGCTGGAGCACCTGGACGGCGCCCGCGTCGCCCTCGGCTCGACCTCCCGCACCTCGGTCCGGCTCGCCCAGCTGCTCCTCGCCGAGCGGTACGGCGTCAGCCCCGACTACTACACCTGCCCCCCTGACCTGGGGCTGATGATGCAGGAGGCCGACGCGGCGGTGCTGATCGGCGACGCCGCGCTGCGCGCCTCCCTGCACGACGCGCCCCGGCTCGGCCTCACCGTCCACGACCTCGGGCAGATGTGGAAGGACTGGACCGGACTCCCGTTCGTGTTCGCCGTCTGGGCCGCCCGCAAGGACTACCTGGAGCGCGAGCCCGCCACCGTCCGCGAGGTCCACCGGGCCTTCCTCGCCTCCCGGGACGTCTCCCTGGAGGAGGTCGCCAAGGTCGCCGACCAGGCGGCCCGCTGGGAGGCCTTCGACGCCGAGCTGCTGGAGCGCTACTTCACCACCCTCGACTTCCGCTTCGGACCCGATCAACTGGCCGGTGTCCGGGAATTCGCGCGCCGGACCGGAGAGGGCACCGGCTACCCCGCCGATGTCGCCGTCGAGCTCCTCGACGCCGTCACCCACGATCATTAGCGCGACTTATACGGGAAGGCCTCCGGTAAAGGGGATCCGGGGAGACGTTCCGCATCCCGGAAACCGAATACGCCCGTTTCCCGGGAATTCGTTCCCCTTTCGCGTTCCCGTCCCACAATCGATAGCGCGCATTCCCCTTTCCGGCCGCGCCCGGCATGACCATGACCATGGCGGTGTCCGTCACCGGCACGGGTGATCCCTCCCGGCCGACCGGGCGCACCGCCTAAGGTGCTGCCTGTCCGGGTGACGCCACGACCCGGGGACGGGGACGGGGGACGTCATGCAGCCGCTCGAAGCGGGTGAGCCGCGCACCGTCGGCGCGTACCGGCTGCTCGGCCGGCTCGGCGCCGGCGGCATGGGCCGGGTCTATCTGGGGCGCAGCGCCGGCGGCCGGACGGTCGCCGTCAAGGTCGTGCACCCGCACTTCGCCGCCGACGGGGAGTTCCGCGCCCGCTTCCGCCGTGAGGTCGAGGCCGCGCGTCGCGTCGGCGGGCAGTGGACCGCGCCGGTGCTGGACGCCGACCCGGAGGCGGCCGTGCCGTGGGTGGCGACCGGCTACGTGGCCGGCCCCTCGCTGGGCGGGGCGGTCGCCGGGCACGGGCCGCTGCCCGAGGCGTCCGCGCGGGCGATCGGCGCGGGCCTGGCCCGGGCGCTGGTGGCGGTGCACGCGCTGGGCCTGGTCCACCGGGACGTGAAGCCGTCGAACGTGATGCTGTCCCTGGACGGGCCCCGGCTGATCGACTTCGGGATCGCGCGGGCCACGGACGGCACCGCCTCCCTCACCTCGACCGGGGTCTCCATCGGTTCGCCCGGGTACATGTCGCCGGAGCAGATCCTCGGCAAGGGCGTCACCGGCGCCTCGGACGTGTTCTCCCTCGGCGCGGTCCTGGCCTTCGCGGCCACCGGCCGGCCCCCCTTCAGCGGGGACAACTCCGCGACCCTCCTCTACAAGGTGGTGCACGAGCCGCCGGAGCTGGACGGGCTGCCGGCGGGGACGCTGCGCGAGCTGATCGGGGCCTGCCTGGCCAAGGAGGCGGGCGCCCGTCCGACGCCGGGGGAGCTCGCGGAGGCCCTGGGCGAGGCGGCGGGGTTCTCGGGCCTGCTCCCGGCGCCGGTGGTGGAGGAGATCAGCCGGGCGGCGGTGGCCCTGCTCGACCTCGACGCGGAGGCGGAGGCGGACGCGGCGGGGCCCGCGGCGGGCGGTGAGGCCCCCTCCGGGCCGGTTCCGTTCACGGCGGCCTCCCTCGGCGGCCCGGTCGGCGTCGGCTTCGGTACGCCCGACCCTTCCTACGGGGGCCCGGCCGGCACCCCCTACCCGGCCTCCGGCACCCCCGCGGGCCCGTACGGCCCCCCGGGCGGCGTGTACGGCGCCCCGACGGAGACGGCCGGCTCCGGCTCCGGCCCGGGCTCCGCTCCGGGTTCCGCTTCCGGCGCCGTGCCGGGCCCGCGCGGCGCACCCGAGGGGCGGCGGGTCACCCTCAGCGCGGCCGGGCGACGCTTCAGCTGCACCCTCGTGCTCGGCGCGGCGGCGGTGCTCACGGCGCTGTCCGCCGGGTTGTACGGGCTGGACCTGTTGCCGGGTCAGGGCGCCCGCAAGGACGCGGCGTCGGGCGCGGACACCTCCGGCGAATCCTCGGCCGGCCCGCGACCGGCGGCCTCGGCGCCGTCGAGTCCGGGCGGTTCGTCGAGTCCGGGCGCATCACCGAGCCCGGGAGCGTCGGCGAGCCCCGGAGCCTCTGCGAGCCCGCCCAAGGGGTCGCGCGCCGACGTGCCCAAGGAACTCGTCGGCACCTGGAAGGGGACGGTCACCACCGCCCGCATGGGCGTGGCGAGCGACTTCGAGATCGCCATCCGGGCCGGCCGGGTCGGCGAGGTCGTGGGCCGGGACAAGTCCGTCCTGCCCATCCTCGGCACCGATTGCAGCGGGGACTGGAAGCTGTCCTCCGCCACCGACCGCTCCCTGGTCCTCGACACCTCGGGCGGCCCCAACCCCGCCCCCGGCGTGTGCTCCAACGGTTCCGCCGACGAACGGTTCACCCTGAACGCCGACGGCACCCTCCACTACCGCTCCGGGGACGTCCCGGCCGGCAACCCGGAGGGCGACCTCACCCGCAGCCCCTGACCCCGGCCCCTGACCCCGGCCCCCGGCCCCTGAACGAGGCGCACCGGCCCTGGCGTAGGCTGGATCGGTCCGGACCCTTGACACACCGCCGAAAGGTGACGCACCGGTGACCGACCAGGCCGCTCTCCAGTCTGTCCTCGACCGTGCCGCCGCGGGGGGCCGGATCACCAAGGAAGAGGCGCTCGACCTCTACCGGCACGCCCCCCTGCACGCGCTGGGCCAGGCCGCCGACGCCGCGCGCCGCCTGCGCTACGCGGGTACGGAGCACATCGCGACGTACATCATCGAGCGCAACATCAACTACACCAACGTGTGCGTCACGGCGTGCCGTTTCTGCGCCTTCTACGCGGCCCCCAAGGACACCAAGAAGGGCTGGTCCCGCGACCTCGACGACATCCTGCGCCGCTGCGCGGAGACCGTCGAGCTGGGCGGCACGCAGATCATGTTCCAGGGCGGGCACCACCCCGACTACGGGGTGGAGTACTACGAGGAGCACTTCTCCGCGATCAAGAAGGCGTTCCCGCAGCTGGTCATCCACTCGCTGGGCGCCTCCGAGGTCGACCACATGGCCCGCATCTCCGGCGTCGACGCGGAGGAGGCCATCCGCCGCATCCACGCGGCCGGCCTCGACTCCTTCGCGGGCGCCGGCGCCGAACTCCTGCCGGAGCGCCCCCGCAAGGCCATCGCCCCGCTGAAGGAGTCCGGCGAGCGCTGGCTGGAGATCATGGAGATCGCCCACCGGCTCGGCGTGGAGTCCACCTCCACCATGCTGATGGGCACCGGCGAGACCAACGCCGAGCGCATCGAGCACATCGCGATGATCCGGGACACGCAGGACCGCACCGGCGGCTTCCGCGCCTTCATCCCGTACACGTACCAGCCGGAGAACAACCACCTCAAGGGCCGCACCCAGGCGACGATCTTCGAGTACCTGCGCATGATCGCCATCGCGCGCCTGTTCCTCGACAACATCGCGCACATCCAGGGCTCCTGGCTGACCGTCGGCAAGGAGGCCGGTCAGCTCTCCCTGCACTACGGCGCCGACGACCTCGGCTCGATCATGCTGGAGGAGAACGTGGTCTCCTCGGCCGGTGCCAAGCACCGCTCCAACCGCCAGGAGATCATCGACCTGATCCGCAAGGCCGGCCGCGTCCCCGCGCAGCGCGCGACGACGTACGAACACCTGCTGGTCCACGAGGACCCGGCGAACGACCCGGTCGACGAGCGGGTGGTCTCGCACATCTCCTCCACCGCCATCGAGGGCGGCACGGCCCACCCCGAGCTGAAGCTCATCTCCACGAACTGACCCCGGACCGTCCCCGATGCTGACGCTGCACACCGCCGACCTGCTCGTCACCGGCCCCGGATCGACGCCGCTGGCGGGCGGCGCCGTCCTGGTCGACGGCGAGCGGATCCTCCGCGCCGGCCCGTACGAGGAGCTGGGCGCGGAAGCCCCGCACGCCCGGGTCCGCCGCTGGCCCGGGGTGCTGACCCCGGGACTGCTGGCGCGCGGGGCCGACGCGCTGCTGGAGCGCACGTACTACCCGGACGACCCGTACGAGGTCACCGAGCTGGGCGGCGACCCGATCACCGGGGCCCGCGAGCTGGAGGCCCTGAAGATGACCGAGGCCCGCTGGGGCCACAGCGCGCGGCGCGGCACGCAGAAGCTGCTCGCGCGCGGGGTGGTCGCGGTGGCCGGGCGCTTCACGATCGGGTCGGTGCGCACGGCGGTGGTCCGCTCGGGCCTGGCCGTGGTGCCGCCGGCCCCCTACGAGGGCGAGGCGTCCCTGGATCCGCTCGCCGGGCGGGAGTCGGCCGGGCAGGCCTTCCACGGGGTGCTGGAGGCGGGGGCGGCGGCCCGGTTCGCGGTGTTCGCCGTGGCCGACGAGGCGGAGCTGATGGAGCGCGGGGCGAGCACCTGCGTGGCCACGGTGATCTCCGGACGGCTGCTGCACCGCCGGCGCTGAACCGCTCAGGGCAGCGGCGGGCCGGAGAGGTAGGTGCCGTCGGCCGCGTACGGCCAGGCGTTGGCGGTGCAGCCGTGCAGGCCCTTGATCTGCTGCATCATCGCGGGAGCCGGCCGGCCGGGGCCGGGGCAGCCCTCGTGCGCGTGGCCCAGTTCGTGCCCGACCTCGTGGTTGACGATCAGCGCCCGGTACTCCCTGACGGGGCCGCGGAACTGCGGCGATCCCTCCTGCCAGCGCTTGAGGTTCACCACGACGGTGTGGCCCACCCGGCAGTTGGTCTCCCCGACCAGTTCGGGCGTGACCACCTCGCACAGCCGGTCGGTGGTCGCCGGCGTGGCGATCTTCACCGTGAAGTCGACGGGCTCGCCCGGCCCGGCCAGTCGGAACCCGTTCGCGGGGTCGCGGATCCAGCCTCGGCGGTCGCCGAGGATCGCCTCGATGTCACGTGCCGCCCCGTCGGGGTCGACGCCGCTGCCCCGCTCCACCTCCACCCGCCAGGTCAGCGCGGGCCCCTGGCCGCGGGCCCGTCCGGCGGTGGTGGAGGCGGCGAAGCCGGGGGCGCCGGGGGACGCGCCGCCGGCCGGGGAGGCGGCCGGGGAGGGCGCCGCGGCGGCCGGGGGCGGCGCGGGGGGCGCGGCGTCGGCGGGCGGGTCCTCGCCGCCGCGTTGCCAGACGACGACCGCGAACACGAGTAACCCCGTCGAGCACAGGACCGTACGACGCAGCCTGCGGCGTCGCTCGGCCCGTCGGGCGCTGTGGTACTGACCGGCCGGCATCGCGGACCCCCCTCAGGTCGTGCCCCCAGTGTGCCCGGCGGGTCACCCGTTCGGCGGGTGACACGCGTCGAGCCCCGGCGGCGGGTCGGCCGGCGGCCGGGACGGCGGTCCGGGTGGCCGTCCGGCCGCCGGTCGGGGTACCGGCAGGGGCCGCGTGGCGCCGTGGCGGCGGCCTGAGAGGATGGCTTCCGTATCTGCCGAACCGCACACCGAGGGGCCGACGCCAGTGACTAGGGCTTCCCTGGACAAGCAGCCGCACGAAGTAGCCTCCATGTTCGACAGGGTCGCCGCGAACTACGACCTCACCAACGACGTCCTGTCCCTCGGCCAGGACCGGGTGTGGCGCAAGGAGGTCGCCAAGGCGGTCGACGCCCGCCCCGGCCAGAAGGTCCTCGACCTGGCCGCCGGGACCGCGACGTCCTCGCTGCCCTTCGCCGCGACCGGTGCCTACGTCGTCCCCTGCGACTTCTCCCTCGGCATGCTCCGCGAGGGCAAGAAGCGCAACCCGTGGCTGCCGCTGACCGCCGGCGACGCGACGCGGCTGCCGTTCAAGGACGACGTCTTCGACGCCGTGACCATCTCCTTCGGCCTGCGCAACGTCCAGGACACCGACGCCGCGCTGCGCGAGCTGTACCGGGTGACGAAGCCCGGCGGCAAGGTCGTCATCTGCGAGTTCTCGCAGCCCACCTGGGCGCCGTTCCGTACCGTGTACACCGAGTACCTGATGCGGGCGCTGCCCCCGGTCGCCCGCGCGGTGTCCTCCAACCCCGACGCGTACGTCTACCTCGCCGAGTCCATCCGCGAGTGGCCGAACCAGCCGGCGCTCGCGGCGCTGCTGGGGAAGGCCGGATGGTCGAAGGTCGCCTGGCGCGACCTCAGCGGCGGCATCGTCGCGCTGCACCGGGGCTTCAAGGCGTAACCGTCGTGGAGTACGCAGCCCTGCTGGAGCGGATAGCCGCCGACATCGCCCCGTTGGTGGGCAGCGGCACGCCCGCCGAGTACATCCCGGCCCTGGCGTCGGTGGACCCGAACCGGTTCGGGATGGCCATCGCGGACCTCGACGGCAACGTCCACGGGATCGGGGACTGGCGGGTCCCCTTCTCCGCGCAGTCCGTCACCAAGGTCTTCGCGCTGGCCCTCGCGCTGGCCGAGGGCGGCGACAGCCTGTGGGAGCGGGTGGGGCGGGAGCCGTCCGGCAACCCCTTCAACTCGCTGGTGCAGTTGGAGTACGAGAACGGCATCCCCCGCAACCCGTTCATCAACGCGGGGGCGCTCGTCGTCACCGACCGGCTCCAGACCCTCACGGGTGACGCGAGCAGCGAACTCCTGGAGTTCCTGCGGCAGGAGAGCGGCAACCCGGAGATCGCCTTCGACGCGGAGGTGGCCGCCTCGGAGCACGAGCACGGCGACCGCAACGCGGCCGTCGCGCACTTCATGGCCTCCTACGGGAACATGGACAACCCCGTACCGGCGCTGCTGGACCACTACTTCTGGCAGTGCTCCATCGAGATGAGCTGCGCCGACATGGCCCTCGCCGCCGGCTTCCTGGCCCGGCACGGGCTGCGCGCCGACGGTTCGCGGCTGCTGACGCGCAGCGAGGCGAAGCAGATCAACGCGGTGATGCTGACCTGCGGGACGTACGACGCGGCGGGTGAGTTCGCCTACCGGGTGGGCCTGCCGGGCAAGAGCGGCGTCGGCGGCGGCATCGTCGCGGTCGTCCCGGGCCGCTGCACCCTCGCCGTGTGGAGCCCGGGCCTCGACTCCCGCGGCAACTCGGTCGCCGGCGTCGCGGCCCTGGACCGCTTCACGACCCTGACGGGCCTCAGCGTGTTCTGACCCTCGACCGCTTCCGCCCCGACCGCACCGCCCGCCCCGACCGCACCGCCCGCCCAGACCACCCCGAACGTCGGGGCGGCCGGGCGGGGTCCGCGCGTCGGAGCGGTCGCGCGTCGGCGGGTGTGCCCGGGGGTCCGGTCAGGCGAGCGTCAGTTCGTAGCGGCGGGCCACGCGGCGGCCGTCCGGCAGGGCGAAGGTGTCGGCGAGCGTCATCCCGAGCCGTTCCGCCACCGCCACCGAGCGCGCGTTCGCGTCGTCGATCATCGCGACCACCCGCTCCACCCCGGCCTCCCGCAGCCGTTCCAGCGTGGCCAGCGCGGCGGCGTGGGCGTAGCCGTGGCCCCAGGCGGCGCGTCCCAGCCGCCAGCCGATCTCGATCTCGCCGACCGGGCCCCACGTCCGCTCCGCCGGCCAGGGTTGGGCGCCGGTGAAGCCGATGACCCCGCCGTCGGCGTCCAGCAGGGTCCACAGGCAGTAGCCGAGCCGTGCGTCGTACATCCGCTGCCGGGCCGTGATCTCGACGTAGAAGGACAGTTCGGCCGGTCCGCCGAGGAACTCCATGACGTCGGGGTCGTCGAAGACGCCGTGCCAGGCGTGCGCGTCCTCGTGCGTGGGCACGCGCAGCGTCACGTCGGGGAGCGGTCGGGTCGGCGAGGTGGTCATAGAGGGCAGCCCTTCGGATCGCGATCTCTCTCGCTGCTTAGACTGCACTTTGTCCCGTGCCGTTGGGCACCCTTTATCGAGCCTTCGGGAGACCCCGCTGTGACCGAGCCCCTCACCGAGCACTCCGCGGATGTGATCGTCGTCGGTGCCGGCCCCGCCGGCTCCACCACCGCCTACTACCTCGCCAAGGCGGGACTCGACGTCCTGTTGCTGGAGAAGACGGCGTTCCCGCGCGAGAAGGTCTGCGGCGACGGTCTGACCCCGCGCGCCACCAAGCAGTTGGTGGCGATGGGCATCGACATCTCCGAAGAGGCCGGTTGGCTGCGGAACAAGGGTCTGCGGATCATCGGCGGCGGTCAGCGCCTCCAGCTGGATTGGCCGGAACTCGCCTCCTACCCGGACTACGGACTCGTCCGCAAGCGCGACGACTTCGACGAGACCCTGGCACGTCAGGCGCAGAAGGCCGGCGCGCGGCTGTACGAGCGCTGCAACGTCGGCGAGCCCGTACGGGATCCGCGGACCGGCCACATCACGGGCGTGCAGGCCAAGCTGGGCGAGGAGAAGACCCCGGTCACCTTCCGCGCCCCGCTGGTCGTCGCGGCCGACGGCAACTCCTCGCGGCTGTCCCTGGCGATGGGCCTGCACCGTCGCGAGGACCGTCCGATGGGCGTCGCGGTGCGCACGTACTTCACCTCGCCCCGGCACGACGACGACTACCTGGAGTCGTGGCTGGAGCTGTGGGACCGGCGCGGCACGCAGGACCGTCTGCTGCCCGGCTACGGCTGGATCTTCGGCATGGGTGACGGTACGTCGAACGTCGGCCTCGGCATCCTCAACTCCTCCTCCGCCTTCAAGGAGCTGGACTGGCGCGAGGTCCTCAAGGCGTGGTGCGCGTCGATGCCGGAGGACTGGGGCTACACCCCGGAGAACATGACGCAGCCGATCCGCGGCGCGGCGCTGCCGATGGCCTTCAACCGGCAGCCGCACTACACCAAGGGACTGCTGCTGGTCGGTGACGCGGGCGGCCTCGTCAACCCGTTCAACGGCGAGGGCATCGCCTACGCGATGGAGTCGGGGCAGATCGCGGCGGACGTCATCGTGCAGGCGCACGCCCGGGCGACGCCGGCCCAGCGGGAACTGGCGCTGCACAGCTACCCGAAGGTGCTCAAGGAGACGTACGGCGGTTACTACACGCTGGGCCGCGCCTTCGTGAAGCTGATCGGCAACCCGGCGGTGATGAAGATCGCCGCGCAGCGGGGTCTGACGCACCCGGTGCTGATGCGGTTCACGCTGAAGATGCTGGCGAACCTGACGGATCCGACGGGCGGCGACGCCATGGACCGGATCATCAACGGTCTGTCGAAGGTGGCCCCGAAGGCCTGACCTCCGCCGCCGGGTCCCTCGTCGAGCCGTCCTCCTCCGCGCCGTTCGGTGCGCGGGGGGCGGCTCGCGGTGTTTCGGCGGTTCAGCCGTCGGTGTCCGGGGCCGTGTCCGGGTCGGCGCCGTGGACGGCGCGCACGCAGCGGGCGAGCAGGACCAGGCCGGACAGCAACAGGCTGCCCGAAGCGACCCATTCGAGCCCCAACGCCAGGGTTTCGCCCGTTTTCTGCCAGGGGCGGGAGGTGGTCAACACCCAGCCTCCGCAGGCGAGGAGCGCCAGTCCGCCGGCGGCGGGGAGGGCGGCGGCGTCGGTGCCCCGCGGTTCGGGGAGCGGGGTCCGCGGCCGCTGCCGTCGCCCTCGGCTCGGTCTGCTCACGGGAACCACCTCCTGGGTCGGACGGCCGGGCGCGTCGCGGCCATCTTCGCAGGGTCGGCCGCCCCGGAGGCGCCCGGCCGGTGGTCGCCGAAGGGCCCTCGGGGCGCGACCGGGACCCGCGCGGACGCTCCAGGGCGCCCCAGGTCGACTCCGGGACGCGTCGGGGCCTTCGGGGTCCACGGTGTCGCCGGCGGCGCCCCAGGACCCCTTCAGGGTCGTCAGGGCACGCCGAAGGGCCGGTACTCCACCCCCGAGCGGGGGAGTACCGGCCCTCCGGTGTGAAACCGGATCGAGCGCTCGATCGGGCGGCTCAGAGGACGCGGACGGCGCCCGTCGGCATGTCGTAGCTCATGTTGCGCTCGACGATGCCGGTGCTGGGGTTCTGCGCACCGATGAACTTGCCGCCGCCGGAGTAGATGGCGACGTGGTAGGCGCTGCCCTTGGCGCCCCAGTACACGATGTCGCCCGGCTGGAGCGCGCTCAGGGAGACCGAGCGGCCGGCCATGGACTGGTCCTGGGAGACGCGGTCGAGCTTGATGCCCGCCGCGCGGTAGGCGGCCTGCACCAGACCCGAGCAGTCGTACGCCGAGGGGCCGGTGGAGCCCAGGACGTACGCCTTGCCGATCTGGGCGCGGGCGAAGTTGATGATGGCGGACGCGGAACCGGTGGCGGGGGCCGTCACGGTGCCGACGCCCTGGCCGCTGCCGGAGCCCTTGGCGGTGGTGCCCTTGGAGCCGTTGGACGCGGAGGCGGTCGTCAGGGTCTCGCGCTCGGAGGTGCGACCCGCGCGCTCGGCCTCGGCCTTGCGGTCGGCCTCCTGCTTGGCCTTCTGCTCGGCCGCCTTCGTGGCGTCTTCCTTGGCCTGCTTCGCCTCGGCGGCGGCGCCCGTGCGGGCGGTCTCCTCCAGGGCGTTCAGCTCGCCTTCGACGGCGGCTTCCACGGCGGCCACGCGGGTGTTCTCGGCGGCCGTGGTGACGGCCGAGGAGACCTCGGTGCCGAGGTCCAGGTCGAGGACCGGCATCTCCAGCGTCGTCTCGGCCACGGGCTCGGCGGAGGGGGACGCGCTCGCGGTGCCGGCCATGGCCAGGGTGCTGAGGACGCCACCGGCAACTCCGGCGCGGACCGCGAGCTTCGAGGCGCTACGGCGGGGCTTCCGGTGGCTGGGTATGTGAGCGGTGTGGGACATGGGACAACCGCTATCAGGGGTGCCGGGTTCCCTTCAAGAAACGTGGTCTGCGCCACAGTTGCGCGTCGAGCGGCCGAACCGGGCGCGTCGCGCGTCTTATTGACGCCGTAACGGACGTAACGGACACGCCTTCACAAGGCTGTGATCATGGGGTTTCAGCAATAAGTCCGAATTGATCCACTGCCTACCATCGACCCGCACAGATGGCCAAGCCCCCTTTTCGCGGGACTCTCGGAGTGTGTCGCAGGTCACAGTTACCTGGCGCCGTAACGCGTCCGTGAGGCCTCCGTGAGGCCATCGCGTCGCCTCCGTGAGGTTGCCGCGATCCGGTCGTGTCCCGTCCGTGATCCGGCGGCGGCCCGTCGGGGGGTTCGTGAACGAATGCACAGCATCGACCCCCGCCCGGCGTGGCGGGCGAGATCCGGCCGGCGCGTCCACTCCCGTACGTCGCCCTTCCCCCGGCCGGGGGAGGCGGATTCCTTTATCACCCCGGCCGACACACCGCCAATTTGCCTGCAAGGGCCACCATTTGATAGTGCGACACCCTTTCCACCTGCGCGAACGGGCCCGGATGTCACCTTTGGTGATCATGTGGATGCCTTGCGTGCGAAGATCACCACTCATCGGACTTCATGATCGTTCGTCAGGTGGTGGAGATCACAAACTCGGTGTTGTTACCCGTGTCGCAGATCACAGACCGCCGGGCATAAGATGCGCACCAGCCCGGCTTGTGAACTGCCTCACATGCACGTGCCCCCCGGATTCGGGGGGCGGTCCTCGCGAGGCGGAGCACTCGGCGCCGGCGCAGCGGTCCAACGGTCAAGGACGACTGGAAGGAGCGAGGAGCGTGAATGCGTACGCGCCCATCCTCGTGCTCGGCGCCATCGGCGCAGGGTTTGCGATCTTCTCCGTGGTCATGGCCACGCTGATCGGCCCAAAACGGTACAACCGGGCAAAGCTTGAGGCCTACGAATGCGGCATCGAGCCGACCCCGATGCCCGCCGGCGGCGGACGCTTCCCCATCAAGTACTACCTGACGGCGATGCTCTTCATCGTCTTCGACATCGAGATCGTCTTCCTCTACCCCTGGGCCGTCACCTTCGACGCCCTGGGGATCTTCGGGCTCGTCGAGATGCTGCTCTTCGTGCTCACCGTCTTCGTCGCCTACGCCTACGTGTGGCGCCGCGGCGGCCTGGAATGGGACTGAGGGGCTGAATTTTCCATGGGACTGGAAGAGAAGCTGCCGAGCGGCTTTCTGCTGACCACCGTCGAACAGGCCGCGGGCTGGGTGCGCAAGTCATCCGTCTTCCCCGCCACCTTCGGCCTCGCGTGCTGTGCCATCGAGATGATGACCACCGGCGCCGGCCGCTACGACCTGGCCCGCTTCGGCATGGAGGTCTTCAGGGGCTCCCCGCGCCAGGCCGACCTCATGATCGTGGCCGGCCGCGTCAGCCAGAAGATGGCGCCGGTGCTCCGCCAGGTCTACGACCAGATGCCCGCCCCCAAGTGGGTCATCTCCATGGGCGTGTGCGCCTCTTCGGGCGGCATGTTCAACAACTACGCGATCGTGCAGGGCGTCGACCACATCGTTCCGGTGGACATCTACCTCCCCGGCTGCCCGCCCCGCCCCGAGATGCTGATGGACGCCATCCTCAAGCTCCACCAGAAGATCCAGGGCGGAAAGCTCGGGGTGAACCGCGAGGAGGCGGCCCGCGAGGCGGAGGAGGCGGCCCTCAAGGCCCTGCCCACCATCGAGATGAAGGGGCTCCTGCGGTGAGCGAGGACCCGGCCGTCGAGAACGGCAACAACGTCCCCGCGCCCCGGGGCAACGCGGGACCCGAGGTGATCGGCGTCCGCAAGGGCATGTTCGGCGCGAACAACGGCGGCGACACCAGCGGCTACAGCGGCCTGGTGCGCACCGTGGCCCTGCCCGGCGAGAGCGTCCGCCCCTACGGCTCGTACTTCGACCAGGTCGTCGACGAGTTGGAGGGCGCCCTGGAGGAGCAGGACCTGCTGCCCGCCAACGCCATCGAGAAGGTCGTCGTCGACCGGGGGGAACTGACCCTCCACATCGCCCGCGAGCACCTCGTACGGGTGGCGTCCACCCTGCGCGACGACCCCGCGCTGCGCTTCGAGCTGTGCACCGGCGTCAGCGGGGTCCACTTCCCCGGCGACAAGGCCCGCGAGCTGCACGCCGTCTACCACCTGCGCTCGCTCACCCACGGCCGGATCGTCCGTCTGGAGGTGTCCGTGCCGGACACCGACCCGCACCTGCCGTCGCTGGTCACCGTCTACCCGACCAACGACTGGCACGAGCGCGAGGCCTACGACTTCTTCGGCCTGGTCTTCGACGGCCACCCGGCCCTCACGCGGATCATGATGCCGGACGACTGGCAGGGCTTCCCCCAGCGCAAGGACTACCCGCTCGGCGGCATCCCCATCGAGTACAAGGGCGCCCAGATCCCGGCTCCCGACCAGCGGAGGTCGTACAGCTGATGTCCACTCCGAACGCGTCGCACCACGCGGCCTCCCGCGAGACCACCGAAGGCACGGTCTACACCGTCACCGGCGGGGACTGGGACGAGGTCGTCCGGACCGCGGCCAAGGCGGACGACGAGCGGATCGTCGTCAACATGGGTCCGCAGCACCCCTCCACCCACGGAGTGCTCCGCCTGATCCTGGAGATCGACGGCGAGACGGTCACCGAGGCCCGCTGCGGCATCGGCTACCTCCACACCGGCATCGAGAAGAACCTCGAATTCCGCAACTGGACGCAGGGCACCACCTTCGTCACGCGCATGGACTACCTGACGCCGTTCTTCAACGAGACGGCCTACTGCCTCGGCGTCGAGAAGCTCCTCGGGATCACCGAGCAGATCCCCGACCGGGCCTCCGTGATCCGCGTCCTGCTGATGGAGCTGAACCGGCTCTCCTCCCACCTGGTGTGCATCGCCACCGGCGGTATGGAGCTGGGCGCGACCACGATCATGATCTACGGCTTCCGCGACCGCGAGCTGATCCTCGACGTCTTCGAGCTGATCACCGGACTGCGCATGAACCACGCGTTCGTCCGCCCCGGCGGCCTCGCCCAGGACCTGCCGCCCGGCGCGGTCGACCAGCTGCGCGAGTTCGTGAAGACCATGAAGAGGAACCTGCCGGAGTACGACAAGCTCGCCACCGGCAACCCCATCTTCAAGGCCCGCATGCAGGACGTCGGCCACCTCGACCTCACCGGCTGCATGGCCCTCGGCGCCACCGGCCCGATCCTGCGCTCCGCCGGACTGCCGCACGACTTGCGCAAAACGGACCCGTACTGCGGTTACGAGAACTACGAGTTCGACGTCCCCACCACCGAGACCTGCGACTCCTACGGGCGGTTCCTGATCCGCCTGGAGGAGATGCGCCAGTCCCTGCGGATCGTCGAACAGTGCCTCGACCGGCTGGAGCCCGGCCCGGTCATGGTCGCCGACAAGAAGATCGCCTGGCCCGCCCAGCTCGCCATGGGCCCCGACGGCCTCGGCAACTCCCTCGACCACATCAAGAACATCATGGGCACCTCCATGGAGGCCCTCATCCACCACTTCAAGCTGGTGACCGAGGGCTTCCGGGTGCCGGCCGGCCAGGCGTACGCCGCCGTCGAGTCCCCCAAGGGCGAACTCGGCGTCCACGTCGTCTCCGACGGGGGCACCCGCCCCTTCCGGGTCCACTTCCGCGACCCGTCCTTCACCAACCTGCAGGCCATGGCCGCGATGTGCGAGGGCGGCCAGGTCGCCGACGTCATCGTCGCCGTCGCCTCCATCGACCCCGTGATGGGAGGCGTCGACCGATGACCGCCACTTCGCCGAGCGGAGGGGTCAACCTGGGGATGCCCGGGCTGCCCGCCCCCGACTTCCCGCCCGAGGTCCGGGCCCGACTGGAGGCGGACGCGGCCCGGGTCATCGCCCGCTACCCCGACAGCCGCTCCGCGCTGCTGCCGCTGCTGCACCTGACGCAGTCCGAGGAGGGCCACGTCTCGCGCACCGGCATCCGCTTCTGCGCCGAGGTGCTCGGCCTGACCACCGCCGAGGTCACCGCCGTCGCCACCTTCTACACGATGTACCGGCGCCGGCCCTCCGGGGACTACCAGGTCGGCGTCTGCACGAACACCCTGTGCGCGGTCATGGGCGGCGACGCCATCTTCGAGGAGCTCAAGGAGCACCTGGGGGTCGGCAACAACGAGACCACCGCCGACGGCAAGGTCACCCTCGAACACATCGAGTGCAACGCGGCCTGCGACTACGCCCCCGTGGTGATGGTCAACTGGGAGTTCTTCGACAACCAGACCCCCGAGTCAGCCAAGGCCATGGTCGACGACCTGCTCGCCGGCCGGCCCGTCGAACCCACCCGCGGCGCCCCGCTGTGCACCTACAAGGAGACCGCCCGGATCCTGGCGGGCTTCCCCGACGAGCGCGAGGGCGCCGTCGCCGCCACCGGCGGAGCCGGCCCGGCCTCGCTGATCGGCCTGCGCCTGGCCCGCGGCGAGGCCCCCCACGCCCCGATCGTGCACCCGCGCGGCGAGGCCCGCGGCGGCTCCACCACCGAGGGAGGGGAGTGATGTCCGTGTCGACGGAACCGATCAAGAACGGCACCAGCCCGGAGAAGCTCCTCGCGCCCGTCCTGTCGGCCTTCTGGGACGAGCCGGAGTCCTGGACGCTGGAGACCTACCGGCGCCACGAGGGCTACGAGGGCCTGCGCAAGGCCCTCGCGATGACCCCCGACGAGGTCATCGCCTACGTCAAGGACTCCGGGCTGCGCGGTCGCGGCGGCGCCGGCTTCCCCACCGGGATGAAGTGGCAGTTCATCCCGCAGGGCGACGGCAAGCCCCACTACCTCGTCGTCAACGCCGACGAGTCGGAGCCGGGAACCTGCAAGGACATCCCGCTCCTGTTCGCCAACCCGCACTCCCTCATCGAGGGAATGATCATCGCCTGCTACGCGATCCGCTCCGAGCACGCCTTCATCTACCTGCGCGGCGAGACCGTCCCGGTCCTGCGGCGCCTGCACGAGGCGGTGCGCGAGGCGTACGCGGCGGGCTACCTCGGCCACGACATCGACGGCAGCGGACGCGACCTCGACATCACCGTGCACGCCGGCGCCGGCGCGTACATCTGCGGCGAGGAGACGGCCCTGCTCGACTCCCTCGAAGGCCGCCGCGGCCAGCCCCGGCTGCGCCCGCCGTTCCCCGCCGTCGAGGGCCTCTACGCCTGCCCCACCGTCGTCAACAACGTCGAGTCCATCGCCTCGGTCCCCGCGATCCTCCAGCGGGGCAAGGACTGGTTCAAGGCGATGGGCACGGAGAAGTCCCCCGGCTTCACCCTCTACTCGCTGTCCGGACACGTCGCCGGCCCCGGCCAGTACGAGGCCCCCCTCGGCATCACCCTGCGCCAGCTCCTCGACATGAGCGGCGGCATGCGCCCCGGCCACCGGCTGAAGTTCTGGACCCCCGGCGGCTCCTCCACCCCGATGTTCACCGACGAGCACCTCGACGTGCCCCTGGACTACGAGGGCGTCGGCGCCGCCGGCTCCATGCTCGGCACCAAGGCCCTCCAGTGCTTCGACGAGACCACCTGCGTGGTGCGCGCCGTCACCCGCTGGACCGAGTTCTACGCCCACGAGTCCTGCGGCAAGTGCACCCCCTGCCGCGAGGGCACGTACTGGCTCGTCCAGTTGCTCCGCGACATCGAGGCCGGCAAGGGCGTCATGTCCGACCTCGACAAGCTCCACGACATCGCCGACAACATCAACGGCAAGTCCTTCTGCGCCCTCGGCGACGGCGCGGCCAGCCCGATCTTCTCCTCGCTGAAGTACTTCCGGGCGGAGTACGAGCAGCACGTCACGGGCAAGGCCTGCCCCTTCGACCCCAGGAAGTCGACCCTCTGGGCCGACACGGAGGTGAACGCATGACCGTCACCACGAACGCCCCGGCCGGTGGCGGAGGGGCGGCCGTCCCGCCCGAGGACCTCGTGTCCCTGACGATCGACGGCGTCGAACTGTCCGTTCCCAAGGGGACCCTCGTCATCCGGGCCGCCGAACAGCTCGGCATCGAGATCCCCCGCTTCTGCGACCACCCCCTCCTCGACCCGGCCGGCGCCTGCCGCCAGTGCATCGTCGAGGTCGAGGGCCAGCGCAAGCCGATGGCCTCCTGCACCATCACCTGCACCGACGGCATGGTCGTCCGTACGCAGCTGACCTCCGAGGTCGCCGACAAGGCCCAGCGCGGGGTGATGGAGCTGCTGCTCATCAACCACCCGCTGGACTGCCCCGTCTGCGACAAGGGCGGCGAATGCCCCCTGCAGAACCAGGCGATGTCCCACGGCAACGCCGAGTCCCGCTTCGAGGGCCACAAGCGCACCTACGAGAAGCCCGTCCCCATCTCCACGCAGGTGCTCCTGGACCGCGAGCGGTGCGTGCTGTGTGCGCGCTGCACCCGCTTCTCCAACCAGGTCGCGGGCGACCCGATGATCGAACTGGTCGAGCGCGGCGCCCTCCAGCAGGTCGGCACCGGCGAGGGCGACCCCTTCCAGTCGTACTTCTCCGGCAACACCATCCAGATCTGCCCGGTCGGCGCCCTCACCTCGGCCGCCTACCGGTTCCGCTCCCGCCCCTTCGACCTCGTCTCCTCCCCGAGCGTGTGCGAGCACTGCGCCGGCGGGTGCGCGACCCGTACCGACCACCGCCGCGGCAAGGTCCTGCGTCGGCTCGCCGCCGAGGACCCCGAGGTCAACGAGGAGTGGATCTGCGACAAGGGCCGCTTCGGGTTCCGCTACGCGCAGCGTCCCGACCGGCTCACCACCCCGCTGGTGCGCGGGGCGGACGGGATCCTCGCCCCGGCGAGCTGGCCCGAGGCCCTGGAGGTCGCCGCCGCCGGGCTCGCCGCCGCGCGCGGCCGGGCCGGGGTCCTGACCGGCGGCCGGCTGACCGTCGAGGACGCGTACGCGTACGCCAAGTTCGCCCGCGTCGTGCTCGACACCAACGACATCGACTTCCGGGCCCGCGTGCACAGCGCCGAGGAGGCCGACTTCCTGGCCGCCTCCGTCGCCGGCACCGGCAAGGACCTCGACGGCACGGGCGTCACCTACGCCTCCCTGGAGGCGGCGCCCGTCGTCCTGCTCGTCGGCATCGAGGCCGAGGAGGAGGCCCCCGGGGTGTTCCTGCGGTTGCGCAAGGCGCACCGCAAGCACCGCCAGCGGACCTTCGCCCTGGCCCCCTTCGCCACCCGCGGCCTCGCCAAGGCCGGCGGCACCCTGCTGGCGGCGGCCCCGGGCACCGAGCCCGAGTGGCTGTCCGCGCTGGCCTCCCGCACCGGGCTGGAGGCGGGCGGCGCCGCCGCGGCCGAGGCGCTGCGCGAGAGCGGGGCCGTCATCGTCGTCGGCGAGCGCCTCGCCGGGGTGCCCGGCGCGCTGTCCGCGGCCGTACGGGCGGCCACCGCCACCGGGGCCCGCCTGGTGTGGATCCCGCGCCGGGCCGGGGAGCGGGCCGCCGTCGAGGCGGGCGCGCTGCCGTCCCTGCTGCCCGGAGGCCGTCCGGCCACCGACCCGCGGGCCCGCGACGAGGTCGCCGCCGCCTGGGGGCTGGACGAACTCCCGCACCGCTACGGCCGCGACACCGGGCAGATCGTGGAGGCCGCCGCCACGGGCGAGCTGGCCGCGCTGCTGGTGGCGGGCGTCGAGGTGGGCGACCTGCCCGACCCGCGGCGGGCGCGGACCGCCCTGCGGGAGGCCTTCGTGGTCTCCCTCGAACTGCGGCCCGGCGAGGTCACCGACCACGCCGACGTGGTGCTGCCGGTGGCGGCCGTCGCCGAGAAGGCCGGCGCGTTCGTCAACTGGGAGGGCCGGGTGCGTCCCTTCGAGGCCGCCCTCAAGCCCGACCAGATGACCCGCCGCCTCGCCCCGGCCGACGCCCGCGTGCTGCACATGCTGGCCGACGCCGCCGACCGGCCCATCGCCCTGCCCGACGTGCACGCCGTACGCCGCGAACTGGAGCGGCTCGGGGCCTGGGAGGGCGAACTCGCCGCAGAGCACTCCACCGACCCGGTGCCGCT
Source organism: Streptomyces sp. NPDC048606 (assembly GCF_040650855.1). Taxonomy (NCBI): domain Bacteria; kingdom Bacillati; phylum Actinomycetota; class Actinomycetes; order Kitasatosporales; family Streptomycetaceae; genus Streptomyces; species Streptomyces sp. NPDC048606. Next base: position 80,303 of record NZ_JBEZIB010000032.1, read on the forward strand.
GCCGCGCCCCGGCACGGGCGAGGCCGTCCTCGCCGGACACCGGCTCCTGCTCGACCTGGGCCTGCTCCAGCAGGGCGACGAGGCCCTGGCCGGCACCCGGCACGAGGCGAGCGCCCGCCTCTCGGCGGCCACCGCCGCCGAGACCGGCGTCAAGGACGGCGACGTCCTCGCCGTCACCGGCCCGGCCGGTCGGGTCGAACTCCCGCTGAGGGTCACCGACATGCCCGACCGGGTCGTGTGGCTCCCGCTGAACTCCACCGGCTCGGGTGTCCTCGCCGACACCGGAGCCCGGCCCGGGACCCTCGTGGGCATCGGCCCGGCGACCCCGGCCGCCACCCCCGGCGACACCACTGCGGAGGTGGGCGCGTGAACGCGGTACAGCTGGCCGCCGAGGACCTCTCCCTGTTCGGCAGGGACGTCTGGTGGCTCGTCCTGCTCAAGGCGGTGTTCTGCTTCGCCTTCCTGATGGTGACCGTGCTGTTCTCCATCGTGTGGGAGCGCAAGGTCGTCGCCTGGATGCAGCTGCGCATCGGCCCCAACCGGCACGGCCCCTGGGGCCTGCTCCAGTCGCTCGCCGACGGCGTCAAGCTGATGCTGAAGGAAGACGTCGTCGTCAAGCGGGCCGACAAGGTCGTCTACGTCCTCGCCCCGATCATCGCGGCGATCCCGGCGTTCATGGCCATCGCCGTGATCCCCTTCGGGCCCGCCGGCAACGAGGTCTCGATCTTCGGTCAGCGCACCACGATGCAGCTCACCGACCTGCCCATCGCGATGCTGTACGTCCTCGCCGTGGCCTCCGTCGGGATCTACGGCATCGTCCTCGCGGGCTGGTCCTCCGGCTCGACGTACCCGCTCCTGGGCGGCCTGCGCTCCTGCGCGCAGATGATCTCCTACGAGATCGCGATGGGCGCGGCGTTCGCCTCGGTCTTCCTCTACTCCGGGTCGATGTCGACGTCGGCGATCGTCGAGGCGCAGGCGGACCGCTGGTACATCATCCTGCTGCCGGTCTCCTTCATCATCTACGTCATCACGATGGTCGGCGAGACGAACCGCGCCCCCTTCGACATGCCCGAGTCCGAGGGCGACCTCGTCGGCGGCTTCAACACCGAGTACTCCTCCATCAAGTTCGCCCTGTTCATGCTGGCCGAGTACGTCAACATGGTCACCGTCTCGGCGGTGTCGGTCACCCTCTTCCTGGGCGGCTGGCGGGCGCCGGCGCCGATCTCCACGTACTGGGAGGGCGCGAACCACGGCTGGTGGCCGATGCTCTGGTTCGCGCTGAAGGTGCAGCTGTTGCTGTTCTTCTTCATCTGGCTGCGCGGCACGCTGCCCCGCGTGCGCTACGACCAGCTGATGAAGCTCGGCTGGAAGGTGCTGATCCCGGTCTCGGTGGTCTGGCTGATGCTGGTCGCCTCCGTCCGGGCGCTGCGCAACGAGCGCTACGACTTCAGCGAGATCGTCCTCTACGTCGGCAGCGGAGTCATCGCCGTCCTGCTGTTGTCCTTCGTCGCCGACCACTTCCGCGACCGGCGCGAGAAGCAGGCCGCCGCCGAGACCGAGCGGGCCGAGGCGGCGGCGCCCTTCGACCCGATGGCGGGCGGCTTCCCCGTACCGCCCAAGCCCGGCCAGCACCTGGCCCCCGTACCGCGCAGGCGGCCCCGCGCGGAGCGCGAGCTGATCGCCAGCGGCGGGACGAACCACGACAGCGACCGAGAGGAGGGTTGAGACGTGTCCGACGAAAAGTGGCAGAACCCGGTCGCCGGCTTCGGCGTGACCTTCAAGGCCATGTTCAAGAAGCGCCTCACCGAGCAGTACCCGGAGCAGCCGAAGACGACCGCTCCGCGCTTCCACGGCCGCCACCAGCTCAACCGCCACCCCGACGGCCTGGAGAAGTGCATCGGCTGCGAGCTGTGCGCCTGGGCCTGTCCCGCCGACGCGATCTACGTGGAGGGCGCGGACAACACCGAGGAGGAGCGGTACTCGCCCGGTGAGCGCTACGGCCGCGTCTACCAGATCAACTACGCCCGCTGCATCCTGTGCGGGCTGTGCGTCGAGGCCTGCCCCACCCGGGCGCTGACCATGACGAACGAGTTCGAGCTGGCCGACTCCAGCCGCGAATCGCTGATCTACACCAAGGAGCAGCTCCTCGCGGGGCTGACCGAGGGCATGGTCGAGGCCCCGCACTCGATCTTCCCGGGGACGGACGAACAGGACTACTACCGGGGGCTGGTGACCGGGGCCGCCCCGGGCACGGTCCGGCAGGTCGCCGTCTCCAAGGGCGAGCACGAGAAGCGGGACGAGAGCGTCGAGCCGGCCGAAGGGGTGGACGCGTGAGCGCCCTCGCGGCGGGCGCCGCGACGCTGACCTCCACCGGTGAGGCCGTGCAGTTCTGGATCCTGGGCACCGTCGCCGTCATCGGGGCGCTGTGCACGATCCTGATGAAGAAGGCCGTCCACAGTGCCCTGTGCCTGGCCGGGACGATGATCATCCTGGCGGTGTTCTACCTCGCCAACGGGGCGTACTTCCTGGGCGTCGTCCAGATCGTCGTCTACACCGGCGCCATCATGATGCTGTTCCTCTTCGTGGTCATGCTCGTCGGCGTCACGGCGGCGGACTCCCTGAAGGAGACGATCAAGGGGCAGCGCTGGCTGGCCGCCCTGTGCGGGCTCGGCTTCGGCATCCTGCTGATCGCCGGCATCGGCAACGCCGGGCTGAACCACTTCAACGGCCTGGGCCGGATCAACTCCGCCGGGCACGTCGAGGGCCTGGCCGAACTGATCTTCACCCGCTACATCTTCGCCTTCGAGCTCACCGGCGCCCTGCTGATCACCGCGGCCGTCGGCGCGATGGTGCTCACCCACCGCGAGCGCACCGAGCGGGCCGCCACGCAGCGCGAACTCGCCGAGAAGCGCGTGCGCGAGGGCGTGCAGCTCCCGCCGCTGCCGGCGCCCGGCGTCTACGCCCGGCACAACGCCGTGGACATCGCAGGTCTGCTGCCCGACGGCACCCCGTCCGAGCTGACCGTCAACAAGACGCTGCGCGCCCGCGGTCAGATCCGCGACGTCTCCACCGAGGCCATGGAGGACCTCAAGGCGCTGGAACAGGCCTCCTCGGAGCGCCTCGGCCGTGAGGAGGCCTCCAAGTGAACCCGGTCAACTACCTGTACCTGGCCGCCCTGCTGTTCACCATCGGCGCGGCCGGGGTCCTGATCCGCAAGAACGCGATCGTGCTGTTCATGTGCGTCGAGCTGATGCTCAACGCCTGCAACCTCGCCTTCGTGGCGTTCTCCCGGATGCACGGCAACCTCGACGGCCAGATCATCGCCTTCTTCACGATGGTCGTCGCCGCCGCGGAGGTCGTGGTCGGCCTCGCGATCATCGTGTCGCTGTTCCGTACCCGCCACTCGGCCTCGGTCGACGACGCCAGCCTGATGAAGCTGTAAGGGGCGCTCCGTGGAAAATCTGATCGCGCTGCTGATCGCGGCGCCCCTGTTCGGAGCGGTGGTGCTGCTGTGCGGCGGCCGGCGCCTCGACAAGGTCGGGCACTGGCTCGGCACCCTGCTCGCCGCCGCCTCCTTCGGGATCGGCGTGGTCCTCTTCGCCGACATGCTCGGCCGGGGGGCCGAGGACCGCACCCTGCACCAGCGGCTGTTCAGCTGGATCCCGGTGGAGGGCTTCCAGGCGGACATCGCCTTCCAGCTCGACCAGCTGTCGATGACCTTCGTCCTGCTGATCTCCGGGGTCGGCACGCTCATCCACGTGTACTCGATCGGGTACATGGAGCACGACGAGCGCCGTCGCCGCTTCTTCGGCTACCTCAACCTGTTCGTCGCGGCGATGCTCCTGCTCGTCCTCGCCGACAACTACCTGCTGCTGTACTTCGGCTGGGAGGGCGTGGGCCTCGCCTCCTACCTCCTGATCGGCTTCTGGCAGCACAAGCCCAGCGCGGCCACCGCCGCGAAGAAGGCCTTCCTCGTCAACCGCGTCGGCGACATCGGCCTGTCGATCGCGATCATGCTGATGTTCACGACGTTCGGGACCTTCGCCTTCGGCCCGGTCCTGTCCTCGGTCGGCGAGACGAGCGAGGGCACGCTGACGGCGATCGGCCTGATGCTGCTCCTCGCCGCCTGCGGCAAGTCGGCGCAGGTGCCGTTGCAGTCCTGGCTCGGTGACGCGATGGAGGGCCCGACCCCGGTCTCGGCCCTCATCCACGCCGCCACCATGGTCACCGCCGGCGTCTACCTGATCGTCCGTTCCGGGGCCATCTTCAACGGGGCGCCCGACGCCCAGTTGGTCACCACCGTCGTCGGCGCCGTCACGCTCCTGTTCGGTGCGATCGTCGGTTGCGCGAAGGACGACATCAAGAAGGCCCTCGCCGGCTCGACGATGTCGCAGATCGGCTACATGATCCTGGCCGCCGGCCTCGGCCCGATCGGCTACGTGTTCGCGATCATGCACCTGGTGACGCACGGCTTCTTCAAGGCCGGCCTCTTCCTCGGCGCCGGTTCGGTCATGCACGGCATGAACGACGAGGTCGACATGCGCAAGTACGGCGCCCTGCGGACGTACATGCCGGTCACCTTCGTCACCTTCGGCCTCGGCTACCTCGCGATCATCGGCTTCCCGGGCCTGTCCGGCTTCTTCTCCAAGGACATGATCATCGAGGCGGCCTTCGCCAAGGGCGGCACCCAGGGCTGGATCCTCGGCGGGGTGGCCCTCCTGGGCGCCGGCATCACCGCCTTCTACATGACCCGCGTCATGCTCCTCACCTTCTTCGGCGAGAAGCGCTGGCAGCCGGACGCGGAGGGCCACCCGCCGCACCCGCACGAGTCCCCGAAGTCCATGACCATCCCGATGATCATCCTGGCGTTCGGCTCCGTCTTCGCCGGCGGGTTCTTCGAGATCGGCGAGCGCTTCCTGAAGTGGCTGGAGCCGGTCACCGGCTACGAGCACGGCCACCCGCCGGTCAGCGCCCTCACGGTCACCGCGTCCACCATGGTGGTCCTCGTCGCCGGCGTCGCCATCGCCTGGTCGATGTACGGCCGCAAGCCCGTCCCGGTCGTCGCCCCGCGCGGCTCGTTCCTCACCCGGGCGGCCCGGCGCGACCTGTTCCAGGACGACTTCAACCACGTGGTCCTCGTACGCGGCGGCGAGCACCTGACGCGTTCGCTCGTCTACGTCGACCACAGCCTGGTCGACGGGATGGTCAACGGCACGGCCGCGTCCGTCGGCGGGCTCTCCGGCCGACTGCGCAAGCTGCAGAACGGCTACGCCCGCAGCTACGCGGTCTCGATGTTCGGGGGCACGGCGATCCTGATCGCCGCGACCCTGCTGATGAGGGCGGTGTGAGATGAATTTCCCGCTTCTGACGGTGACGGCGGCCGTACCCGCGGTCGGCGCGATCCTCACGGCGGCCGTCCCGGCCGCCCGCCGGACCGTCGCCAAGTGGCTCGCGCTGCTGTTCTCCCTGGCCACCCTGGCCCTGGCCGTGCTCATCGCGGTCCGCTTCGAACCCGGTGGCGAGCGCTACCAGCTCACCGAATCCCGCCCGTGGATCGCCGACTTCGGGGTCCGCTACGAACTGGGCGTCGACGGCATCGGGGTCGCGCTCATCGCGCTCACCGCGCTGCTCATCCCCTTCGTGATCGCGGCCGGCTGGAACGACGCCGACCCGCTGGAGACCAACTCCCGGCGCTGGCGGCCGACGCAGGGCTTCTTCGCCCTGATCCTGCTGGTCGAGGCGATGGTGATCATCTCCTTCGAGGCCACCGACGTCTTCCTCTTCTACATCTTCTTCGAAGCCATGCTCATCCCGATGTACTTCCTCATCGGCGGCTTCGGGGACCGCGCCCACGCGGGCAGCGACGAGAACGCCGCCGCGCAGCGCTCCTACGCGGCGGTCAAGTTCCTCCTCTACAACCTGGTCGGCGGCCTGATCATGCTCGCCGCCGTCATCGGGCTGTACGTGGTCGCCGGCAACTTCTCCCTCCAGGAGATCGCCGCCGCCCGCGCCGCGGGCACGCTCGACATGGCGACCAACACCGAACGGCTGCTGTTCCTCGGCTTCTTCTTCGCCTTCGCGGTGAAGGCGCCGCTGTGGCCGCTGCACACCTGGCTGCCGAACGCCATGGGCGAGGCCACCGCACCCGTCGCCGTGCTGATCACCGCGGTCGTCGACAAGGTCGGCACCTTCGCGATGCTCCGCTTCTGCCTCGGGCTGTTCCCCGACGCCAGCAAGTGGGCCACGCCCGTCATCCTCGTCCTCGCGCTGATCAGCATCGTCTACGGGGCGCTCGTCGCCGTCGGACAGCGCGACATCAAGCGGCTGGTCGCCTACGCGTCCATCTCGCACTTCGGCTTCATCGTCATGGGCATCTTCGCGATGACCTCCCAGGGCCAGTCCGGCGCCACGCTGTACATGGTCAACCACGGGATCTCGACCGCGGCGCTGATGCTCGTCGCCGGATTCCTGATCTCCCGGCGCGGCTCGCGGCTCATCGCCGACTACGGCGGGGTGCAGAAGGTGGCCCCGGTCCTCGCCGGCACCTTCCTCATCGGCGGCCTCGCCACCCTCTCCCTGCCCGGCCTCGCGCCCTTCGTCAGCGAGTTCCTCGTCCTGGTCGGCACCTTCGCCCGCTACCCGGTCGTCGGCGTCATCGCCACCGTCGGCATCGTGCTGGCCGCCCTCTACACGCTGGTGCTCTACCAGCGGACCATGACCGGCCCCGTGAAGGAGGAGGTCCGCACCATGCCGGACCTGCGCCTGCGGGAGGTCCTGGTGGTCGCCCCGCTGATCGCCCTGCTGATCGGCCTGGGCGTCTACCCGAAGCCGCTCACCGAGATCGTCAACCCGGCGGTGGAGCACACCCTGTCGGACGTCAAGCAGACCGACCCGAAGCCCGAGGTCGCCGTCGAAGCCAAGAACGGGGAGGCGGCCAAGTGAGTACGGCCACTGCTGCGGCCCACAGCCTGCTGACACTGGCGGCCGAGGGGCCGGTCGACCGGATCCCGACCCCGCACATCGAATACGCGCAGCTCGCGCCCACGCTGATCGTGGTGGGCGCGGCCATCCTCGGAGTCCTCGTCGAGGCCTTCGTCGGGCGCAAGGCCCGCTACCACGTCCAGCTGTTCCTCTCGGTGGCCGCCCTGGCCTCCGCCTTCGCGGCGGTCGTCGCCCTCGCGGCCGGCGGGTACGCGGGCACCAAGGCGCAGGTCGCGGCCATGGGCGCCATCGCCGTCGACGGCCCCGCGCTGTTCCTCCAGGGCACGATCCTGCTGGCCTCGATCGTGGCCGTGTTCACCTTCGCCGAACGGCGCCTGGACCCGGCCGCCCACGGCAACCGGGTGGACTCCTTCGCCGCCCAGGCGGCGTCCGTACCGGGCAGCGACAGCGAGAAGGCCGCCGTCAAGGCCGGGTTCACCACCACCGAGGTGTTCCCGCTGGCCCTGTTCGCGGTCGCCGGAATGCTCATCTTCCCGGCCGCCAACGACCTGCTGACCCTGTTCATCGCGCTGGAGGTCTTCTCCCTCCCGCTGTACCTGCTCTGCGCCCTCGCCCGCCGCCGGCGGCTGCTGTCGCAGGAGGCCGCGGTGAAGTACTTCCTGCTCGGCGCCTTCTCCTCCGCCTTCCTCCTCTTCGGCATCGCGCTGCTCTACGGCTACGCGGGCTCCGTCTCGTACGCGAAGATCGCCGACGTGGTCGACGGCACCGTCACCCAGATCGACCCGGCGCTCGCGGCCACCATGGGCAACGACGTCCTGCTGCTCATCGGCGGCGCGCTGATCCTGATGGGCCTGCTGTTCAAGGTCGGCGCCGTCCCCTTCCACATGTGGACCCCGGACGTCTACCAGGGCGCCCCGACGCCGATCACCGGCTTCATGGCGGCCGCGACGAAGGTGGCCGCCTTCGGCGCCCTGCTGCGCCTGCTCTACGTGGTCCTGCCGGGCCTGCGCTGGGACTGGCGGCCGGTGATGTGGGGCGTCGCGATCGTCACGATGCTCGCGGGCGCCGTGATCGCCGTGACGCAGACCGACGTGAAGCGGCTCCTGGCCTACTCCTCGATCGCGCACGCCGGCTTCATCCTGGCCGGTGTGATCGCCACCTCCGCGGAGGGCGTCCAGTCCGTGCTGTTCTACCTGGCCGCGTACTCCTTCGTGACGATCGGCGCCTTCGCCGTGGTCACGCTGGTGCGCGACGCGGGCGGCGAGGCGACGCACCTGTCGGAGTGGGCGGGGCTGGGGCGGCGCTCCCCGCTGACCGCGGCGGTGTTCGCGGTGTTCCTGCTGGCCTTCGCCGGCATTCCGCTGACCTCCGGCTTCGCGGGCAAGTTCGCCGTGTTCAAGGCGGCGGCGGAGGGTGGCGCGGGGGCGCTGGTCGTGGTCGGCGTCATCTCGTCCGCGATCGCCGCGTTCTTCTACATCCGGGTGATCGTCCTGATGTTCTTCAGTGAGCCGAAGGCCGACGGGCCGACGGTGGCCGTTCCCTCGCCTCTGACGATGACCACCATCGCGGTCGGCGTCGCGGTCACCCTGGTCCTGGGCCTGGCCCCGCAGTACTTCCTGGAACTGGCGGGACAGGCGAGCACGTTCGTGCGCTGACCGTCCTGCGGACGCGCGACCGGGCCCGGCCCCCGAAAGGGGGGCCGGGCCCGGTCGCGTGCGGGGACTACTCCGGCCGGTTTCGCCTGGCCGTGATGGCGGAGAGGTCCAGGTCGACGGGGAAGGGGACGGAGACCTTCAGCCGGTCGTGGAAGATGCCGGTCGCGACGTAGGCACGACTGATCGGTTCCCGCTCGAAGACGTAGACGACCGCTCGACCGTCCTTGTTCTCGACCCGCCAGTAGTGCTCGATGCCCGCTCCCGCGTACTTGGTGGGTTTGGTCTCGCGGTCGCGGTCGATGGAGTCGGGAGACACCACTTCGATCGCGAGCAGCACCGTCTCGGCGGGGATCCGTGTCTGCGAGAGGTCCGTGATGACGTCCTCATGGAACACGACGACATCGGGTTCGGGTCGATTGCCCCGGTTGATGTCGATCGTGAACTCGCGCAGGACGTCCAGGCCCTTCGGGACCAAGGACCGCAACTCCTCCGTGAAGAAGTCGATGGCCCGACTGTGGAAGAGCGTTTGCGGACTCACGAAGACCAGGCTCCCGTCGATCAGCTCCGTGTGCGGAGGCAGATTCGGAAGCGTGTCCAGGTCGTCGGCAGTCCAGCCGCCCGGTGGGGGGATCGGCCAGCTGTGTTCCGGGTTCATCAGTGCTCCCATGAGCCGGAGTCTCGCGCGTGCGACCAGCCTAGCGCCGGGAGTTCGCGGGATGCCGTCCTTTCGGGTGAGTCATATGCCGGAAGCACTTGACGGGGCCCGGAGTGGGTCAGTGGGCGCCGTGGGCGTGGGCGGCGCCCGTCGCGGCCGGGGTCTTCTTCGGGCAGGTCAGGCCCGTGTTCCAGTTGTGGAAGCGGCCCGCCGGGTTCTTCTTGTACGCCCACATGTGGAGGTCGTAGTGCTTGGGCATGCCGGTCCAGTGGCCGGGCATCGGCCCGTCGAAGGGGAGGCCGAACATCGTGGGCCGGTCGTCCTTGGTCGTCAGGTCCTGGTCGCGGTCGGTCGACATCCACTCCACCGTCTGGAGCGTGCGCCGGCCGTTGCGGTCCTTCTCGGTGCTGTAGAGGAGCGCGGTCGGCTTGGTGGGGTCCGTCGATCCCCAGTAGGCCTGCTTGACGTAGTGGTAGCCCATGGCTCCCACGCCGAACGGGTTGGTCATGCAGGGCTCGCCGTGCGGGACGTAGCCGTCCTTGATGGCCTCCCGCTCGTCCGCGTACTTCGCGGTCGCCGCGATCGCCGCGGCCATGTCGCGCATCGCCTGCCGGTTGCGCGGGTCGGGCGCGGGACCGTCGACCCCGTGGGCCGGGGTCACGGCGGCCAGGCCGAGCGAGACGGCGGCGGCGCAGGCGAGAACGGGCTTCAGGCTGCGTACGGGCATCGGAACTCCTGTGGGGTGGGGCCGTTTCGTCCACCTTTGCGGCGGTGCGCGGACCCCGCACGCGGCGGGCCTCCGATTGGCGGTGCCCGCCTCCCTAAGGGGTGGCGGGGGCGGCCGGGCGGGGCCGGGTCGTGCCGGGGAGGCAGACCACCGCCGGGTTGAAGGGCTCGAACCGCCCGGAGGGATTGTCCTTCCAGAGCCACAGGTGCAGCGAGTAGTGGACCTTCTGGCCCGCGTAGCGGGCGGGCAGCGGGCCGCGGAAGGGCTGCCCGAACAGGGACGGGCGGTCGTCGTCGGTGTCCTCGCGGCCGTCCCGGTCCACGACCATCCACTCCAGGCCCGCGAGGCGCCAACGCCCCTTGCCGTCACCCTCGTAGAGCAGGGCGGTGGGCTTCTGCGGGTCCACGGAACCGTCGTAGGCGTGGTTGAAGTGCGGGTAGCCGAGGGCACCGGCGCCGCCCGACGGGTTCACCACGCAGTACTTGTCGGGGACGTAGCCCGCGCGGACGGCGGCGTCGTGCCGGTGGAACTTCGCGGTCGCCCGGTAGGTCAGGGCCAGTTGGGCGGCGGGCGTGAGGCGGGGGCCCGGGGCGGCGGGCGCGGCGGGGGCCGACGGCGCGGCCGCCAGCGTGGCGGCGGCCGCGAGGGCCAGCGGGATGAGCTTCGCGTGACGAGGGGGCATGCCAGCAGCGTCGCCGCGCCGGCCCCGCCCCGCACGGCCGAGGGGGCGTACGGGTGGTCGGGCCGCCCGTGCGGCGTAAGCCCGCCGCGGCGCGGCGGTTCCGGCGGGGCGGCGGAGGGATCCGCCGCCCCGCCGGAGCCGGTCGTCCTACGAGGCGGACGCGGGCGATCCCACGATGCGGCCGGTGACCTCGCCGAGGCCGACGCGGGTGCCGTCGGCGCCGGGGGCCCAGGCGGTGAGGGTGACGGTGTCGCCGTCCTCCAGGAAGGTGCGCTTGCCGTCGGCGAGCTCGATGGCGTCGCGCCCGTTCCACGTCAGCTCCAGCAGGGAGCCGCGCTGGTCGACCTCGGGGCCGCTGACGGTGCCGGAGCCGAAGACGTCGCCGGTGCGCAGGGAGGCGCCGTTGACGGTCATGTGCGCGAGCTGCTGGGCGGCGGTCCAGTACATGGAGGCGAACGGCGGCCGGGCCACCTCCTGCCCGTTGATGGACACGGTGATGCGCAGGTCGAAGCCGCCGGGGCGGTCGACGTCGGCGTCGTCGAGGTAGGGCAGCAGCGGGAAGTCGCGGGCGGGCGGTGCGACGCGGGCGGCGTCCAGGGCCTCCAGGGGGGTGACCCAGGCGGAGACGGAGGTGGCGAAGGACTTGCCGAGGAAGGGCCCCAGGGGCACGTACTCCCAGGCCTGGACGTCGCGGGCCGACCAGTCGTTGAGGAGGAACAGGCCGAAGACGTGCTCCTCGAAGTCGGCGAGGGCCACCGGGCTGCCCAGCTCGGAGGGGGTGCCGACGACGAAGCCGACCTCGGCCTCGATGTCGAGCTTGACGGACGGGCCGAAGACGGGCGCCGGGTCGGTGGGGGCCTTGCGCTGCCCGGAGGGGCGCACGACGTCGGTGCCGGAGACGACGATCGTGCCGGAGCGGCCGTGGTAGCCGATCGGCAGGTGCTTCCAGTTGGGGGTCAGCGCGTCCCCGTCGGGGCGGAAGATCTTCCCGACGTTGGTGGCGTGGTGCTCGCTGGCGTAGAAGTCGACGTAGTCCGCGACCTCGTACGGCAGGTGCAGCGTGACCGCGTCCAGCGGCAGCAGGTGCGGCTCGACGGTCGCGCGGTGGCCGGGGTCGGTGACCCAGGCGGTCAGGGCGCGGCGCACGTCGTGCCAGGCGGTGCGGCCGGCGGCGAGCAGCGGGTTCAGCGAGCCCTGGGCCAGGAGCCCGGCGTACGGCGAGCCGAGCGCGACGGCGACGGCCCCCGCGTCGAGCACGTGCCCGCCGATCCGCACGCCGACGCGGCGGCGCGTCGGTTCCCCGGAGGTGGTGAACACCCCGTAGGGGAGGTTGTGCGGCCCGAACGGGTCGCCCTCGGGGACATCGAGGGGGCTCTGCTGGGGCATGGGATGCTGCCTCGCTTTCGACGCGGTCCGGGGGTGTCCCGGTGGCTGGTTGACACGTTACGTGGCCGGTGGGGTCTGTGGGAGGCCGGATTCGGGCGCTATTTGTAGGACTTGTCCAAAGGGGTCCGTATCCTTGGCGCCGTGACTTCCGCCCTCCCCTATGCCTTGATCGCCACCGACCTGGACGGGACGCTGCTGCGCGCCGGGGACGCCGTCTCGGCCCGCTCCCGCAAGGCTCTCGCGACGGCGCGCGCCGCCGGCGCGCACCACGTCGTCGTCACCGGTCGCCCCGTTCCGCAGGTCCGCCATGTCCTTGACAGCCTTGGGTATACGGGGCTCGCGGTGTGCGGACAGGGCGCGCAGGTCTACGACGCGGCGCGCGGGCTCCTGCTGCACTCCGACGCGATGGACCGGGGGCTCGCGGAGGTGGCGCTCGGCAAGATCGAGGCGGAGATCGGGGAGGTGTACGTCGCGATCAACCAGGAGGGCCTGGACGGCGAGATGCTGATAGGGCCGGGCTACCGGATGTGGCACCCGCACCTGCCCACGGTGCGGGTCCCCCAGCGGGACGACCTGTGGCCGGCGCCCATCAACAAGGTGCTGATGCAGCACCCGCGGCTCGACGACGACGAGCTGACCCGGGTGGCCCGATCGGTGGTCGGGGACCTGGTGAACGTCACCATGGCGGGGGAACACACGGTGGAGCTCCAGCCGCCGGGCGTGGACAAGGCGGCCGGCCTCACCCGCGCCGCGGCGGCCCTCGGCGTCGGCCCGCGGGCCACGATCGCCTTCGGCGACATGCCGAACGACATCCCGATGTTCGGCTGGGCGGCGTGGGGCGTGGCCATGGCCGACGCCCACCCCGAACTCCTCGCGGTGGCCGACGAGGTCACCCTCTCGAACGAGGCGGACGGCGTCGCGGTCGTCGTCGAACGCCTCTACGCCTAGCCGGCGGTGGCCTGACCGGCGCCTCCCTGACCGGTGCCGCCCTGGCCGGCGGGCCGGTCCCCGCCCCGGTCCACGACCCCGCGTCCGACGATCGCCACCGAGGTCACCTCGTCCCCGGCCTTGCCCCAGGCGCCGTCCTCCAGGACCACGGTGCGCTCGCCGAGCAGGCGCAGACTGCCCTCGTCGAAGATCCACTCGATGCGTTCGCCGCCGTGGACCCGGGCGACGGCCACCCCGCTGCGCCCGGCCGCGTCCTTCGCCTCGGGGACGTACACCACCCCGGGGATGCGGGCCGCGGCCCGGTAGAGGGCGGCGCTCACCCCGGGCGGCGCCTCCACCGTCCGCAGCAGGTCGCCGATGGCCACGAACGCCTGCTGGTCGGGCCCGGTCGTCGAGCCCGAGCCGGGGCCGTGGTTCAGCCGGGTGTCCTCGTAGATCAGCTCCAGGAGCGCGTCGGGATCGGTGGGCAGGGATTCGAGGTAACGGTAGGTGGGATTGCCGATGTTGGGCCTGCCGTAGCCGCCGTCCGGGGGGAGCGTCGAGGCCCCGCGGGACGTGCGCACGAGGGTGGGCACCTTCCGGTCGACGGACACCCAGCGCTCGGCGGCGGCGTCCTCCCGCGAGGCCTCCATCGCGCCGCTCTTCGTCTCGGTCAGGGCCGTGGTGTGCCCGACGGTCCGGGTGTACAGGAACTGGCCGTCCCGGACCGCCGGCGCGGGCAGCGCCTGCGCCGAGAGCGCCACCCGGTCCAGCAACCGGACCGCCGCCGGGTCGGGCGGCGCGGCGACGACCGGCCGGCCCTCGTCCGTACCGAGGCCGAGGGTGACGGCCAGGGCCACGGCGCAGGTCGCGGCCCCGGCGGCCAGGACCAGGAAGAAGGGGCGGCGCCGGGCAGGGGCGGGCCGCCCGTCGGCCCGCGCCGCCTCGCGCAGCAGGTGCTCCCCGATCCGGCGCTCCCCGGGGAAGGGCAGGTCCGCGTCGGCGACGCCGGGCAGGCGCCGCAGGGTGTCGTGGGCGTCGTTCACGGGGTTCCTTGGGTCGCGGGTCGGGCGGCCTGGGGCCGGTCCGGCAGATCGGCGGTGAGCTTGGCCAGGCGGGCGCGGGCCCGGGAGAGGCGCGAACGGACGGTGCCCACGGCCACCCCGCAGGCGCGGGCCACCTCCTCGTGGCTGAGGCCGGACCACACGGACAGCAGGAGCACCTCGCGGTCCGCGCGCCGCAGCCGGTCCAACGCGGCGAGCGCCGCGCCGGCCCGGTCGGAGTCGGCGATCCGGGACACGACGGCGTCCGCGAAGTCCGGCACGGCGTCCGAGGGTGGCAGCCGGGCCATCGCCTCGCGGTGCCGGCGCGCCGCGCGGCGGGTGTTGCGGATGACGTTCGTCGCGATCCCGAACAGCCAGGCCCGCTCGTACGCCACCCCGTCGAGGGAATCGCGCAGCCGCCACGCCTCCAGGAAGGTGAGGGAGACGACGTCCTCGGCTCCGGCCGGATCGCCGGTCATGCGGACGGCATGCGCGTACACGGCACGTGCGTGTGCGGCGTAGAGGTCCGCGAACAGTTGGTGGTCCACGCCGGTTAGTGTCCGCGGCGGCCGGAGCGTTGCAGTGACCCGCGTCACGCCCAACGGGAGTGCCCGCCGGGGTGGCCCAGGTACAGGGCGCAGGGGCCCCCGTCGGGGGCCGCCGCCGGGCAGTCGGCCGCCGCGAGGACCGCGTCGTCCGCCCCGGCCGCGCCCCACCGGGCCCACAGGGCGGTACCCGCCGCCCCGCCGTCGTGGAGCAGCTCCATGTGGGGCCCGTCGGCGTGCGGTTCCAGGGAGCAGCGCAGTACGGGACCGTCCCCGAGCACGGTCCGCAGCGCGGCCCGGTGGCGGGTGGCCAAGGCGTCGAGGTGCGCCGCGGACAGCGCCCCGTATGCCCCGCAGGCCCGCCCGCTCACACGCCCCACCCCCGGGCCGCGGCGAAGGCCACGCAGCCGATCCACAGCACCGCCCCGAGGGGCACCGCCACCGCCTCGCCCCGCGCGCGCCGCGGCCGGCACAGCTCCCGCATCCGGTCGGCCGCCTCGATCGCCCCGAGCGTGAACTCCTCCCGCTCCGCCCGCCGTCGGGCCACCTCCGCCTCCAGCCGGGCCAGGAACAGCGCCCGGTAGGCGGGGTCGGACTCGACGCGGCGCAGCTCGCCCAGCGGATCCATCACAGCAGCCCCTCCGCGCTGCGCGCGTTGCGCCGGGCGATCTCCGCCCGCAGCCGCTCCATCGGATCGGCCCCCCGCACCGCCCCCGGCTCGGCCTCCCACTCCACCCCGCCCCGCACGTCCCGCAACGCCCAGTAGGGCCCCGCCACCCCCCGAAACTCCGCGACCCGGCCACCCCGCCCGGTATCGACCACGAGCGTGCCGGGGGGTGGGGGCGTCTTCGCTTCACACATCGCCGTGCCTCTCTGTAGCGAATCCACTACCAAGCGGATTCAGCGTGACCTAGGCTCGGAAGGTCTTCAACTTGCGTGAATTGCACGGATAGTTGGGTGGGATTCGTTGAATCGGAAAGAGCTGGACCCTGCGAAGTCCCCGGGGGCGGCCTTCGGGCAGCGCCTGCGCACGTTGCGGGACGAGCGGGGCTGGACGCAGGACGAACTGGGCGAGCGCATGGGGTGCTCCGGAACGCACATCTCCGCCGTCGAAACTGGTCGCCGCCCTCCAACTCGCCGCTTCGCGACAAGTGCTGATCGGGTTTTCGGTACAGGTGACAGGTTCGAGCGCCAGAGTCGGGCCGTCCGGCAGACGGCCCTGCTGGAGGGCTTCCCCGAGTACGTCACGCACGAGGTGCGCGCGGCGGAGATCCGGCTGTACGAGGTCGGTGTCATGCCGGGAATCCTTCAGACGCCGCAGTACGCGTCCGCTCTCAACGCTCGCGCCGTCGAGCGCGGCGCGATCACCTCCGAGCAGTCTGAAGAACGCCTCTCCTTCATCGCGGAGAGGCAAGAGGCGCTCCTTCGGACACCGGCGCCGCTGGTCTTCGTGGTCCTGGACGAGAGCTGTCTTCGGCGACCCGTGGGCGACCAGGCCACGATGGATGCACAGCTCCAGCGCCTGATGGAGTTCGCGGCGCTTCCGAACACCGTTTTCCAGATCGCGCCGTTCGAGATGGGTGATCGGCGTCCGCTCAGCCTGCCGCTCTACATCCTGACGATGCAGAACCGGTCTCTTGTTTCCTATGCGGAGTCCGCCCAGCGCGGGCAACTCGAACGCGAAAGTGCCTCTGTGGTCCCGTTGTTGACCGCCTACCATCAACTACAGGCCGAGGCCACTTCGCAGGCGGCATCCGTGGCCATGATTCGTCAGCTACGAAAGGGCATCTCGTGACGACCGAAACCCCCCTCTGGTTCACGTCCTCGTACAGCGAGAACGGCGGTGCGTGCGTCGAGGTCGCCACCAATCTCGTCGCCGCGCGCGGCGTCGTCCCCGTCCGGGACTCCAAGCGCGCCGACGGCCCGGAGCTCGACTTCACCGCCGCCGCCTTCTCCGCGTTCGTGGACGGCCTCAAGGCCGGGGCCCCGGGGGTCTGACGGGGCGGGGGCGCGGTCAGCCGGCCGCTCTCGGGAGGCGGCGTTCCCACGTGCGGTGGAAGACGACCTCCTCGCCCTCGCGGCACACGACCTCGTTCGAGGTGAGGAACCCGCCCTCGTCGCAACGGATCTCCGAGCGGGTCTCCACCCGGGCGTCCCAGCCCTCCTCCGGGCGGTGCAGGCGGACGCGCCACTCCGAGCGGGTGCGGGCGGACAGCGCGTCGCCGTCGCGGATCTCGTAGACCTCCGTCGCGTCCTCGGCGTACTCCAGCCCGTCCGGGTAGACCCGGGTGCCGCCGTAGCGGGGGTCGACCTCCAGGCGCCAGGTTCCGCGCGCCACGTCCCGTACGACGACCCGTTCCGGGCGCGGCGCGTCCAGGGTCTCCGGGTAGGCCACGCCCAGCGGCGGCGCCTGCTCGGGGGCCTCGAAGACGATGTCGGACGGGGTGCCCGAGGCCGCCCGGACCGGGAGTTCCAGGGTGCTGCCGGCCGGGTCGAGGGTCCAGCCGGCCTCCGAGCCGGCCCGGGGCCAGATCCACGGCCAGTACGCCGAGGACACCGCGAGGCGGATCCGGTGGCCGGGCGGGAAGGCGTGCCCGATGCCGTTCAGCTCGAAGGTGACGTCCTCGTACGCGCCCACCGGCCACGGCACGGCCCGGTCCCGGCCCTGCCGGGCGGAGAGGTTCAGGGCGCCGCGCGTGACCAGCGTCGAGGAGCCGTCCGGGGCGACGTCGCACAGCCGGGCCACGACCTGCCCGTACGGGACGTCCAGCCGCAGGCGCAGCGTCACCGACGGGCGGCCCAGGATCTCCACCGGCTCCCCGGTCGGGACCGGGAACTCGAAGCAGGCCGACTTGGCGTCCTCCTCGCGCTGGTCCGGCGGCAGGTCGGCGTCGTTGCCGAAGGGGAAGAAGCGGCCCGCGTCCAGGCCGGTGTGCTGCGGGGAGGCGACGAGCACCGGGCCGCCCTGGAGCCCGTACGAGACCGGCACCACCGAGGGGGAGGGCCAGGCCCGTTCCCCGACCCAGCGGCCGTCGAGGCGTTCGTAGACGGTGGCGGGGCGGTGGGACTCGCTGATCCAGGCGCGCAGCAGCGGTTCGTCCATGACCCCGTTGTCGTCGCCGCGCAGCCAGTGGTCCCACCAGCGCAGGGTCTCCTGGAGGAAGCCGATGGCCGGGCCCGGCGGCAGCCCCCGGTCGGGGTACTGGTGCGACCAGGGTCCGATCAGGCCCCGGACGCGGCCGGGGGGCAGGGCGGAGACCAGGCGCAGCACGGTGTCCCGGTAGGGGTCGTGCCAGCCGCCGACGGCGAGGACGGCCGCGCGGATCGCCCCGTAGTCCTCGCAGACGCTGCCGTGGCGCCAGTAGTCGTCCCGGGTCTGGTGCGAGAGCCAGGTGTGGACCAGCGGTTCCATCGACTCCAGCCGCTCCAGCCACATCGCGCGCCAGCCTTCGCCGGCGTAGCGGGGGTCCGGGGGGCGGGAGGCGAAGGCGAGCATGGTCGCCGCCCAGGCGTGCATGTCGACGGCCAGGACGGAGCCGCCCATGTAGTGCACGTCGTTGTCGTAGCGGTCGTCCGTGGAGCAGACCGTGACGACGGCCTTGAGGGCGGGCGGGGCGAGGGCGGCGATCTGGAGGCTGTTGAAGCCGCCCCAGGAGATCCCGAACATGCCCACCGCCCCCGTGCACCACTCCTGGCGCGCGAGCCACTCCACCACCGCGACCCCGTCGGCCAGTTCCCGCGCGTCGTACTCGTCGCCGGGCCGGCCGCCGCTGTTGCCGTGGCCGCGTACGTCGACCCGTACGGAGGCGTAGCCGTGCCCGGCGTACCAGGGGTGGCGCTGGGCGTCGCGGGGGGCGGTCCAGTCGGTCAGCCGGTACGGGAGGTACTCCAGCAGCGCCGGGACGGGTTCGTCGGTGACCGGGCGCCAGATCCGGGCGTACAGCTCGACGCCGTCGGGCATCGGGATCCGGACGTCCTCGTGGGTGGTCGCGTACGGGAACGCGGTGCGGATGATCATCGGGGTGGGTCGTTCCCTCCGGGCGGGGGCGTCAGTGGACGGGGTGCATCGTGCGGCGCAGCCACGGCGCGAGGGCGATGACGGCCAGGCCGACGGCGACCGCGACGGCGCCGTTGACCCCGAAGTACACGGGGTTGGACACCTGGCCGTAGACCTTGACCACCTGGGCCTGGATGCCGTTGGCGAGGGCCAGCGAGAGGAACCACAGGGCCATGGTCTGGCTCGCGTAGGCCTTGGGGGCGAGTTTGGTGGTGGCGGACATGCCGGAGGTCTCCAGGAGCACGTCGCCGAGTCCCAGCAGAAGGTAGGAGCCGACGATCCACCAGGCGGCCATCCGGTAGTCGTCGCCGGCGTGCCCGGAGGTGGGCAGGACCATCAGCAGGAAGGACAGGCCACCGAGGATCACCCCGATGGCGATCTTGTTCGAGGCGTGCGGCTGGCGCGGGCCCATCCGTACCCACAGCGCGGCCACGACGGGGGCCAGCAGCACCTCGAACGCGCCGAGCGCGGAGGCGTACCAGCTCGACGGGAAGGTGAAGCCCAGGATCTCGGTGCGGGCGTTGGTGGAGGCCAGCAGCATCATCGTGGAGTAGGCCTGGAAGAGGATGAAGTTGAAGGCGACCGAGGCGAGGAAGAGCACCACGTACGGGCGCAGCCGGCCGCGTTCCGCGTCCGTGACCCGGGGGCTGCGGAACATCAGCCAGAAGTAGACGACCGGTGCGATCACCGAGACGAGGGTGAGCAGGTCCACGAAACGGGCCATCGTCAACCAACCGACCCCCGCCAGGAGGGTGGCGAGTGCGGCGGCGACGACGCAGCCGGCGACGATCAGGAGCACGGCCCGGCGCATCGCGTCGGGGGCGAGGGCGTACTCGGCCGAGTGCTTGCGGCCCGCGAGGTGGCGGCGGCCGAGGACGTACTGGACGAGCCCCGCGGTCATGCCGATGGCGGCGGCGGAGAAGCCCCAGTGCCACCCCTGGTGCTCGCCGAGCCAGCCGGTGATCAGCGGGCCGGCGAAGGCGCCGATGTTGATGGCCATGTAGTAGAGCGCGAAGCCGGCGTCGCGCCGCTCGTCGGCGGTGCGGTACAGCTTGCCGACCATGCTGGCCACGTTCGGCTTGAGCAGCCCGGTGCCCGCGCTGATCAGGCCGAGGCCGGCCCAGGTCATCGCGTCGGTGGGCACGGCCATCGCGTAGTGGCCGCAGGCGATGAGGACGCCGCCGTACAGGACGGCGCGGTAGGAACCGAGGATCCGGTCGGCGAGCCATCCACCGGCGACGGAGACGAGGTAGACCATGGTCCCGTACGCGGCGGCGACCGAGGCGGCCGTGCCCGGCGCCATGCCCATGCCGCCGTGCGCGACGGTGTCCGCGAAGTAGAGGACGAGGATGGCCTGCATGCCCAGGAAGGAGAACCGTTCCCAGACCTCCAGACCCGAGAGGGTGGCCAGGCCCCTGGGGTGCCCCAGGAAGGCGTGGTCGTCGCCCGGCGGCGGCTGATCCGCCTCCGGGTCCCCGTTCTCGTCTATGTCGGTCTCGGTTCTGGACAAAACGTACTCTCCGGTTGTTTCGGCTTCCTCAGAACATACCGGTGCGCATCGGGCGATGCGTGCGTGGCGGGCGGGCAGGCGCTCTGCGTGATCGAAAACTGACCGGATAGGCTGGCTTGAGTGATGGCAGCGACACATCGACAATCCATGTGATCGTCAACGTGATCGTCAGCAGACAGGAGTACCCCTCGTGACCGTCGTCGGGCCGTTCGGACTGAGCGTGCGGGACCAGGCTCTTGAGACCGATGTGCAGGCCGGACTGGCCGCCGTCGAGGCGGGTCTGCTGGAGGCCACCAAGAGCGAAGTCCCCTTCATCACCGAGGCCGCGCAGCACCTGGTGCGGGCCGGCGGCAAGCGGTTCCGCCCGCTGCTGGTGATGCTCGCCTCCCGTTTCGGCGATCCGTACGCGCCCGGCATCGTGCCGTCGGCCGTCGTCGTGGAGCTCACGCACCTGGCCACGCTCTACCACGACGACGTCATGGACGAGGCGGACGTACGCCGTGGGGTGGACAGCGCGAACGCGCGTTGGGGAAACTCCGTCGCCGTCCTGACGGGTGACTTCCTCTTCGCCCGCGCCTCGCACATCCTGGCCGACCTCGGCCCCGAGGCCGTGCGCATCCAGGCCGAGGCCTTCGAGCGGCTGGTGACCGGCCAGATCCTGGAGACGGCCGGCCCCCGCGACGGTCGCGACCCCGTCGCCCACTACCTCGACGTGATCGCCGGCAAGACCGGCTCGCTGATCGCCGTCTCCGGCCGCTTCGGCGCGCTGATGTCCGGCGCCGACGAGGCCGTCGTCGACATCCTCACCCAGTACGGGGAGCGCCTCGGCACCGCCTTCCAGCTCGCCGACGACGTCCTCGACATCGCCTCCGACTCCCACGAGTCCGGCAAGACCCCCGGCACCGACCTGCGCGAGGGCATCCCGACGCTGCCCGTGCTGCGCCTGCGGGAGACGGCCGAGCGGGACGGTCGCGCGGAGGACCTGGAACTCGTCGCGATGCTGGACGGCGACCTGTCGGACGACGCCCTGCACGCCGAGGTCCTCGCCCGGCTGCGGGTGCACCCCGCGCTGGAGCAGGCCCGCCGCGACACGATCCGCTACGCCGAGGACGCGCGCGCCATGCTCGCCCCGCTGCCGGAGTGCTTCGCGAAGTCCGCGCTGGAGGAGCTGTGCGACGCGGTGGTCCACCGCGCCGGCTAGCCCGGTGCGGGGCATCCGCCCCCGACGTGCGAAAAGGGCCCTTCCGCCCGCGCCGACCCCTACGGGTCGCCGGCGGAGGGGCCCTACCCGTGTCATCCCACGGTCGTACGCGCAGTTGATTCCGGGGACTGACGCCCCGGGCCGTCCGATTTGGTCAGATGGATACATCAAAACCCCACCGGATCGGGTGAGCGCGGCGACACGGGGGTCGCCGCCGTAGACACAGAGGGCAGGGCACTGACATGGCAGCGAACACGAAGACCTCGCGCAAGGCCGCACGGTACGTCGTACCGGTGGCGGTGGCGGGTGTCGCCGCGGCGACCGTGGCGATGGTCCCGGCCTTCGCGAACGCGGGGAACCCGGACCTGCCCAAGGTGACGGCGCAGCAGCTCATCGAGAAGATCGCGGCGTCCGACGCCCAGCAGCTCTCCGGCACGGCGAAGATCAGCACCGACCTCGGTCTGCCCAAGCTCGCCGGCAACCTGCTCGGCGGCGGCGGGGTGGCCGGCGGATCGGCCGACCCGCAGGACAAGATCGCGCAGCTGGCCAACGGCACGCACACCTTCCGCGTCGCCGCGGACGGCCCGGACCGCCAGAAGCTCACCTTCCTCGACGGCAAGGACGAGTACACCCTCGTCCACAACGGCGCCGACGTGTGGGGATACGACTCGAAGTCCAACGAGGCCTTCCACGAGAAGGACCCGCAGGGCGCCCGGGGCGGCCGCGAGCACAAGACGGGCGACCGTCTGGCGACCTCCCCGCAGCAGCTCGCCCAGGAGGTCCTGAAGGAGGCCGGTCCCACCACCGACATCAGCGTGGGCGACACCGCCCAGGTCGCCGGTCGGGACGCCTACCAGCTGGTCCTGAAGCCCAAGCAGACCGGCTCCACCGTCGGCTCGGTCCAGATCGCCGTCGACGCCAAGAACGGCGTGCCGCTGCGGATCCAGCTGCTGTCGAGCCAGGGCGGCAAGCCGATCGTCGACGCCGGGTTCACCCAGGTCGCCTTCGACAAGCCCGCTGCCGACACCTTCACCTTCACCCCGCCCAAGGGCGCCAAGGTGACCGAGGGCTCCGACCTGAAGGACGGCGCCGAGGGCCACGGCAAGGACTTCAAGGCCCTGGACGCCTTCCCCGGCCTGGACGCGCTGACGGGCGGCGGCAACGGCAAGGGCGAGGTCACGCCGCTGGGCGAGGGCTGGGCCACCGTCGCGCGGATCGACACCGGGGCCGGCAAGGGTCTGAAGGAGCTGGAGAACGACAAGAACGCCCCCAAGGAGGCCAAGCAGTTCCTGAACTCCCTGGGCGAGAAGGTCACCGGCACCTTCGGTGAGGGCCGGATCATGTCCACCCGCCTGGTCAACGCGCTGATCACGGACGACGGCAAGGTCTACGTCGGCGCGGTCACCAAGGACCAGCTGGTGAAGACGGCCAACGCCGCGAAGTAGCCGCACGCGCGAGCGCGCACCGCGAAGGGGTGGCCCGGGACCTGTGTCCCGGGCCACCCTTGTCCCGTTTCCGCCCTGTGTACAGCGGGCCCGCTGTACCGTGAGGGCCATGTCGAGACACGTCACCATCCGCCTGGACGAAGAGTTCCACGAACGCCTCAAGGCGCGCGCGGCGGCACTGGGCACGACGGTCACCGCGCTGATCACCGAGGTCACCGAACGCGAGCTGGACGAGGACCGCAAGACGTTCCTCTCCGGCATCGAGGAGTTCGCCGACCACTGGGGCTACTTCCAGGAGCGGTTCGGCAATTGAAGATCACCATGGAATGGGCCTGGACGGCCCTCGCACACCACCTGCCCTCGGATCCCGCCGTGTGGGACCCCTCCGGGGTGGCCGCCGCCGTCGCCCGCCACCAGAACGACCTGGTGCTGGTGCCCGAGCAGCCCGCCCCCGACACCGCCTGGCGCGCCGCCGCCTTCCTGCACACGCTCGCCGTCTGCCCGGCGCTCGAATCCCCGATGAACGAGTTCTACGCGGCCGCCGCGACCCGCTCGTACCTCCGGGTCGCCGGCGCGAAGCAGCTGCCCTCGCCCGAGGAGCTGGGCGATCTGGTGGAGGCCGCGAAGCGGGGGCGCGCGGACGTCGCCGCCGTCGCCCAGGAGCTGCGGGTGCGGATACAGGATCCGCTGCCCGCCTCGCTACGCTCCGCCGCGGAGGACGCGTAGCACCATCGGCGCCTCGTCGGGGTGCAGCCGCAGTTCGGTGCGGCCGTCCTCGGAGCGGAAGGCGAGGCTCGCCTCGTCGGCCGAGACCGGCTCCAGGGGCGGGAAGTCCACGCGGGAGGTGACGGCCGTGCCCTTGGCCCGCCAGCGGACCGGGCCGTCCGGGGGCAGCTCCAGCAGGCCCTCGCACCACCGGCCGTCGGTGAGGTCCCCGTCCCGCAGGTCGCAGGGGACCGCGACGGCGAGGCCCCGCGCGTGGTCGGCGAGACGCCGAAGCCGCCGCCGTCCGCGTACCAGGGGCACGGGGTTGACGACGGCGACGGCCAGGGCGAGCAGGACGAACAGGGCGGCGATGATCTCCGTCATGATCCGCATCAGATCACGCGGAAGGTCATAGGTCTAGACCACCTGCCCGGTTCGGTGGGAACGGCCGGCGGATCAGAAGGTGATCTTCCAGCTGTTGATGTAGCCGACGTCCTGCGCGGCGGTGTCCTTGACCCGCAGCCCCCACACCCCGTTCGCGACCTCGCTCGACGCGTTCACGGTGTACGACTGGACGAGGTTGTCGGCGCTGCCGCCCGCGCGGTTGTGCAGGTTGTAGACCGTGCCGTCCGGGGCGACCAGGTCGACCACCAGGTCACCGCGGTAGGTGTGGACGATGTTCACGTCCACCTTGGTGGTGGCCGGGGCGTTGCCCGCCACGCCCGAGACCGTGATCGGCGAGGTCACCGCGGCGGCGGGGGAGTCCGGGATGGTCACGTCCGCGGTGTTCTCGAACGACGGGCCCGGCGGGACCGGGGTGGCCGCCCCGAGGTTCCAGATCGCGTACGCGACGGCGTCGGAGTTGCGGTCCAGGGCGGTGTCGTTGATGTTCGCCGTGGTGTCGCACGAGGAGTGGTAGCAGCGGTCGAAGGCCTGACCGGCCGTACCGCCCCACTTCTGCGCCTGCGCGGAGGTCTTGGAGTTGCCGGCGCCCGTGAACAGGCCGCCGACCGGGATCCCCGCGCTCTTGAAGGACGCGTGGTCGGAGCGCCCGTCGCCCTCGGTCTCGATCTCCGTCGGCACGCCCAGGCCCGCGAAGTACGTCTTGAAGGTCTGCTCGATCGTCGGGTCGTCGTCGTAGACGAAGTAACCCGGGTTCGGCGAACCGATCATGTCGAAGTTCAGGTAGCCGGAGATCTTCGCCTTCTCGGCGGCCGGCAGGTTGTTGACGTAGTACTTCGAGCCGACCAGGCCCAGTTCCTCCGCGCCCCACCAGCCGAAGCGCAGGTGCTTCGTGGGCTGGAGGTTCGCGCGGGACACCGCGAGCGCGGCCTCCAGGACGGCCGCCGAGCCGGAGCCGTTGTCGTTGATGCCGGCGCCCGAGGTCACCGAGTCCAGGTGCGAGCCCGACATCAGCACGGAGTTGGGGTCACCGCCCGGCCAGTCGGCGATCAGGTTGTAGCCGGTGGCTCCGCTGGAGGTGAAGGTCTGGAGCGTGGTGGTGAAGCCGGCGGCGTCCAGCTTGCCCTTCACGTAGTCGATCGAGGCCTTGTAGCCGGTCCGACCGTGGGCGCGGTTGCCCCCGTTGGCGGCGGCTATGGAGGACAGCTGGGTCAGGTGCGCCTTGACGTTGGCCAGCGGGATGTCCGGCGGCGTCGGCGCGGCGGTGACCGACGTCGGCGCGGCCAGCGCGGCGGGAGAGGTGGCGGCGAGCAACCCCGCGACCGCGACGGCGGTCACGGCGGCGAGACGCCGGGAGACGGACAGGCTCATGTGGGGGCTCCGGGATTCCGTATGGGGATGCGACGGAACGTGCGGGGAAGAGCGGGTGAGCTTGTGGTGCGTCAGTGCGAGCCTGATGTTCAGCGAGAGCATGACAATCCGTCAAGACCACAATCCGGTCAGGGTGGTTCGGAAAACGGACGGTCCCCGGTACGAGTGGTTCGTACCGGGGACCGAGGGGGGAAAGGGGCGCCGCTAAGCCGGTTCGCGCGTCGGGGCGACGGGGGCGATCGGGGCGACGGGGGAGGCTGGGGCGACGGGGGCGGGCGGGGCGGCCGGGGCCGGAGTGGAAGCCGTGACGGCGGCTCCGGAGACCGGCGCGGCGGCGGCGGAGGCCGCCGCCAGCCGGATCCGCGAACGCCGCGCCGTCCGCAGCGCGTCCCAGGTCAGCAGCACCAACGCCGCCCAGACCAGCGAGAAGCCCGCCCACCGCTCCGGCGGCATCGCCTCGTGGAAGTAGAGCACCCCCAGCCCGAACTGGAACACCGGCGCCATGTACTGGAGCAGGCCCAGCGTGGACAGCGGGACCCGGATCGCGGCGGCGCCGAAGAACACCAGCGGGATCGCGGTGACCAGACCCGTCGCGGCCAGCAGCGCGGAGTGCCCGAGGCCCTCGGAGGCGAAGGTGGAGCGCCCCTGCGCGCCCAGCCACAGCAGGTAGCCGAGGGCGGGCAGGAACAGCAGCGCCGTCTCGGCGGTCAGCGACTCCAGGCCGCCCATGTCCAGCTTCTTCTTGATCAGGCCGTACGCGGCGAAGGAGAAGGCCAGCACCAGCGAGATCCACGGCGGTCGCCCGTAGCCCACGGCCAGCACGACCACCGCGAGCGCGCCGATCCCCACGGCCGCCCACTGGACGCGGCGCAGCCGCTCACCCAGCACCATGACCCCGATCGCGATGGTGACGAGCGGGTTGATGAAGTAGCCGAGGCTCGCCTCCACCACGTGTCCGTTGTTGACCGACCAGATGTACAGGCCCCAGTTCACGCTGATCACGGACGCGGCGAGCGCGGTGAGCGCCAGCTTGCGCGGCTGCCGCACCAGCTCGGCGATCCAGGCCCAGCGGCGCAGCGCCAGCAGGGCGATCCCGACCACGGCCAGCGACCAGACCATGCGGTGGGCCAGGATCTCCACCGCGCCGGAGGGTATGAGCAGCGGCCAGAAGAGGGGGACCAGCCCCCACAGTCCGTACGCGCCGAATCCGTAGAGCAAACCCGTGCGGTGCTCGGCCTCTGTCTTCACGGGACCTCCAGCGCTACTTCCGGCCAATTTCACAACCTCACGACCGTAACGCCGCAGCGCCCCGATGTCATGCCCGTTTGGGGGAGATACTCATGACATCGGAGGGGTGGGAGGGGGAACGGCGCCCGGCGAGGGCCCCTGCGACCGCCCCGGAGCCCTCCCGCGCGCCGCCCGGGGGGTGTCAGGCCAGGGCCGCCGCGACCGCCTCGGCCACCGGGGTCGTCGGCCGCCCGATCAGGCGGGCCAGGTCCCCGCTCGTGGCGGCCAGCCGGCCCCGCGAGATCGCCGCGTCCACGTCGACCAGGAGCGTCGCGAAGCCCTCCGGCACCCCGGCGCCCGTCAGGATCGCCAGGTGCGTCTCGGCGGGCACGGCGTTGTACGCGACGTCGCGCCCGGACTGCCGCGCCACCTCGGCGGCGTACTCGGCGAGGCTCCAGGCGGTGTCCCCGGACAGCTCGTAGACGCGGTTCAGGTGGCCCTCGCCGGTCAGTACCGCCGCGGCCGCCGCCGCGTAGTCGGCCCGCGCCGCCGAGGCGATCCGGCCCTCGCCGGCGCTGCCGACGACCGCGCCGTGCTCCAGGACGGAGGGCAGCTGCCCGGTGTAGTTCTCGTGGTACCAGCCGTTGCGCAGGAAGGTGTAGGGGAGGCCGGAGTCCAGGACGGCCTGCTCGGTGACCTTGTGCTCGGCCGCCAGGTCGAAGTCGGCCTCGGGCCCGCCGAGGATCCCCGTGTACGCGAGCTGCGCGACCCCGGCCGCCCCGGCCGCCTCGATCACGGCGGTGTGCTGCGGGACGCGCCGCCCGACCTCGCTGCCGGAGATCAACAGGACGCGGTCGCCGGCCCGGAAGGCCCCGGCCAGGCTCGCGGGGTCGTCGTAGTTCGCGATCCGTACGTCGATGCCCCGCGCGGCCAGGTCGGCGGCCTTCGCGCCGTCGCGCACGACGACGGCCAGGTCCGCGGCGGGGGTGGTGGCCAGCAGCTCCTCGACGACGAGGCGGCCGAGGGCTCCGGTGGCTCCGGTGACGACGATGCTCATGGTGTGCTCCCGTTCGTAGGCGATGAGCACTACCTTACGGTAAGCGCTAACTTTTAGAAAGTGAGCGCTGTATGTCCGGCCGTGCGCGCACGCGCGAAAGCCCGGACCCTCAAGGCGGGATCCGGGCTTTCGGCGGGTGCGGTCGACGGCTCAGCCGACGACGGTCCAGGTGTCGTTGCCGTGCAACAGGGCGCCCAGGTCGCCCTTGCCGTTCCGCTCCACCGCCGTGTCGAGCTGCTCTGCCATGAGGGTGTCGTAGACGGGGCGTTCGGTGTCGCGGAAGACGCCGATGGGGGTGTGGTGGAGGGTGTCGGGGTCGGCGAGGCGGGAGAGGGC